>CALCQT010000402.1 GCA_937894825.1 uncultured Anaerolineaceae bacterium | reverse complement strand
AAAGTAAAATTGTCAGCTCGTTATAGGCCGTCCGCCATGATCCGCCGCGAATGATCCGTGTCGTCGTCATTGCGCCGTTCCGGATTAAAATCGATTCATCCGCAGTCCATTCCCAGACGTTCCCGGCCAAATCCAGAACACCAAAAGGACTTGCACCGGAGGGATAAGAACCAACCAGGCTGGGTTGATTGATCGTTCTGTCAGCGTTAAGCAATCGTTCGGAGGGTGTTTCATTTCCCCATGGATACTTACGCTTGCTCCGCTCGTCATGCTCGCCATCATATCCGGCGGCGATTGACCAAAGATCATTTGTTGGCAGTTGCTTGCCGGCCCAAGCGCAATAATCAGCTGCCTGAAACCAATTCACAAAAACCACCGGTGACTCCGCATGATTCGTTTCGGACGAATTATTTTCCCGCGTTAAGGGACTGCATCCGCCATTTTCGACACAATGACGGTATTGTGCGAAAGTAGCCTCCGTTTGGTCGATCCAAAACAGAAAATCGCCGGTATCGATCCGAACCATCCGGCTTTGATCAGCGCCAATCCGTTTCACCCAGTACCCTTGTTCATTCAGGATGGTGTCCGGCGTGTTCGTCTGAGGAATAGCCGTCTCCGTCAGAGAAACTCCCGTTTCATAAATTTGGATTGCCTCCGTAATCGTTGCGGCAATATCCGGGGTATTCTCAGGTGTATTTGTCATTGTGGGGTTGAAGGTTAATGACCTGGCTACTGCGGTTGCAAAAGCCTCCTCCCAGACAGTTCCGGCAACTTCAGTCTGTATATTTCCAATATCCGCCGTTGCAGACAAGATATTTGTTCGCGTAAAAGGAAGTGGTGTAACAGTCGCCGTTAATGCCGCTGTTGCTAATGGAAAAGATGCGGCAGCTCCGGCATCCTGAGAAGAAGGAGCGTTTGGCAATTCCTCCCTCTGAACAAACGCATCCGGCGTGCTTGCCGCTAAGACCAGGAACAGAATGGCAAAAACAATACTGGAAAAGATCAGATTTCCGACTTTGGCAGAAACTGATTTCATAGCTAAAACCTATTTGCGCTGAGCAGCGCGTATTGTGTCGGTCTCAACAGTAATGATCCTGCGCAGGATCGCTGTTGCGGCGGCATACGTTGAATCCATCCCAAAATAGGACAAGGTGCCCGCGCCAAGATTTTTACCTTTGCTCATGGGCGTATCCGAAACATAATGCAGGATGCCAATATCAATTTTCGTGTTAAAAAAGGTCACAATTTCATTAAAGGGATAGCGATTTGCCCGAAAAAGTTCGTATACAGCGGAAAGATAAGGACCGCCTTCCATTTCAATATCGGTATATCCGCCACGGTAAAGCGCATCCAAAAACTGACGATTCTGTAAAAAGGTTCCATAAACGGAAACCGCGCGTTGATTATCCAGGATCGAGCCATATTTCAACCAGGGTTCAACATCCTGCCCTGAAAAAGCGTTCTGAAAGAAGTATGTATTCTGTGACTGGATATCATGAATTACAGAAGGGATAATCACATCGCCATGCACGCCGTTAAGCGAAGCTGCCTTCCCCATGATGTAGATGCCCTTAATTTTTTCAAACTGTTCGGATAGTTTGGACAAAATATTGAAGGCCGCCATTCCCAATGGATAATCGATATTAATAATATAGGCATTGGATTTCTTTAACTGTTCAAGCGCATCGGTCTGAATCCGCAGGTCGCAATGCTTCGAATTGAGAGCTGACAAATCAATTATCTGGGCTTCGACG
>CALCQT010000401.1 GCA_937894825.1 uncultured Anaerolineaceae bacterium | reverse complement strand
GAAGGTCTATCAGGTGCGGTTGCAGGGCAAGGAATCCCGTGTGAATGGCGCGGCGGCCGATGGTGCTGTTCCATCTGGTCTGCTGGCAGTTATGAATGCCGTATATGATGACTACAAGTATCTGTGGGGCAGTAACTGAAATTCGTGATTAACGGTGTTAAAAAAGCGGGAGCGCATTGCGCTCCCGCTTTTTTAACACCGTTCTACATCATAAAATGGGCTGGCAGTGCGGACAGAAATAAACGGATCCACCCAGATAAGCCTGTTTGGTGATTGCTCCGCCGCATGCCAGGCAGGGATTTTGCCAGCTCAGGCTGGATAGAATGGTGTGATAACCGCCCGGATTCCCGAACAGGTCTCTTTCCGTGTTCCGGCCACCCTGTTCCGTCATCGTACGCAGCGTGTTTTTGACGGCGTCAAACAGATTCGCTTTCGCTTCATCTGTCAGCGCATTAATTTTTGTGTGCGGGTTGATTCTGGCGTTGAACAGAATATCCTGCAAACAACCGTTGCCTAATCCGGGAATGCGCTGCTCGGTCGCCAGGAAGGCCTTTATGCTGAGCGTTGCTTTCAGACCAGAGAAAAGTTCCAGGAAATAAGTCAAATCAAATTCCTCAGAAAGCGGCGAGGGCTTCTCCAGCGCAACCGTGTAGTAAGGATTCTCATATTCACCCGCATCAAAGGCAGCCAGCCCTTCGTACATTTGAACTGTACATACCATCTTTGAGCCATCCGTGAATTCAATCAGCAACTGATGCTTCTCCGGCACAGGATCGGATGGCGCATAATAGCGAAGATTCACCCCGTCATTGAAGAGAAGTTGGAATTTATCGCAGAAGATACGGATAAATCCGGCCGCCGCGTCAGCATGCGTGACTGTTTTGCCGGACAACCGCTCTGAATAGGCAGCCGGATCCGCGAAGAAGAAGGCAAATTTGTGCGGTGAGGCGTTCGTGACTGCTTTTTGGACGGTTTTTCCGGTGATCGTGTCCCGCAATTGGCCGGAAAGCGCATTGGTTTCTGGAATTTCAAGCATGAGGACCTCTTTATTGCAAAATTCTAAAGTAGAAGTGTTGTTCTAAAGTAGAAGTGTTGTTCTATAGAAGTATACATCGGATTGATTGCCAGGAAAACAACGCACTGAAATCGGCGTCAACCGACTTGACGATGGAATATTATTTTGATATCATAATGATATGTTTTTCCGCAATAATTACGGAAATATAAATGGAAATCACAGGTCCGGAAACGTGAATTTGTAACGGTTTGCCAAAATAGGGAAACAAAAAAAACAGAAAGGGAACCCAAAGGGAACAGGTATGGAAAACAAACAGACCCAGGAAAAAATAATTCGAAGACCCAGCGGTTATGGGATGCTGCTCGTGATCCTGCTGGCGATCATTCTGGCGGTTGGAGCGGTCGTTGTCGGAATCAAGATCGAGGAAGGGGAACTCAACTGGGGGATCCATCCGGGATGGTTTTTCGGGATTTCGGGTGTTTTATTTATCATTATTTCTACCCTTTCCGGTGGCTTTATGATCATTGAACCGAACAAAGCCGCCGTACTGGTTTTGTTCGGGACCTATGTCGGGACGCTTAAAAAAGCGGGTTTTTATTGGGTGAATCCGTTTTATAAGAAGAGCAAAATTTCCCTCCGGCTGCGGAATCTGAACAGCGAGAAATTGAAGGTAAATGACGAGCGCGGCAATCCGGTGGAGATCGGCGTGGTCGTCGTCTGGCAAGTGAGCGACACTTATGCAGCCTCGTTTGAGGTCGAAGATTATGATGAATTCGTCACGATTCAGAGCGAATCGGCTGTCCGCCATCTGGCCGGACAGTATCCGTACGACAACGGCGACGAGGAAGGTGAGGTTGTTTCGTTGCGGGGTAGTGCGGAAATCGTGTCTGCCACCTTAACTTCGGAACTTTCGGAACGGGTCAGCCGGGCGGGCGTCCGGATTGAGGAAGCGCGCATTTCCCATCTGGCTTATGCGCCGGAGATTGCCTCTGCGATGCTGCAGCGGCAGCAGGCGGAAGCGATCATCGCGGCTCGGAAGAAGATTGTGGACGGCGCGGTCGGGATGGTGCAGATGGCGCTGGAAAAATTGAATGAGGATGGGGTGATGGAGAGTTTTGACGAGGAACGCAGGGCCGCCATGGTTTCCAATTTGATGGTGGTGCTGTGTGGTGATCGTTCCGCGTCCCCGGTGATCAATACGGGTTCCATCTATAATTAGCGTACCATGGCAACGGGTGAGAAAATGCCTTCGGATGGCGATTCGGCTTCGGGACAGAAGAAGATCCTGCTGCGCCTGCGGCATGAATTGTGGACGGAGATCGCTCATTGGGCGGAGGATGATTTGCGCTCAATCAATGGGCAGATTGAGTTCATTTTGACTGAGGCTGTGAAGAAGCGCAAAAAGAAACAAAACTCCTGAGGAATTCAGGCCGAATGATGATGATGAAGGGTGAGCTGAGGAAGAAACAATCGGCTTGCCCTTCTTTGTTTCCATATTTTGAATCTTTTTTCCAATAGACAAAATTTGATCGCGGGTGTAAGATAGTCATTAGTTGATATATCAACTAACTCCATGTTTTAAAGGAGCTTATGCCTAAGTCATCCCGTGAACTCACCAAGATCAGCCGGACCGTCAAACGGTATGCCACATGTGTAATCCGTAATTACGGTATCGGGTATTCGGAATATGAGTGCCTGCATTTTATCCGCCATAATCCCGGCGCCAGTCAGGAATCATTGCGGGAATGGATGATGGTCGATAAAGCAGCCGTCTCGCGAATGGTGAACAATCTTGAGAAAAAGGGTTATATCGTGCGCAAGGTGAACGAGCAGGATCGTCGAGCCAATGCGCTGTTTGTCACGGAGCCAGACACTGAAATTCATGCCTCGGCTGCATCCGCCGAAGTTCATTTTTACGACTGGCTGATGGCTGATATCGATGACAGTGAGCTGGAAATATTTCGCCAGGTATTGCATACGATTTATTTGAAATCGAAGGATGCCGGTAAAAATGGCTTCCGGTTTGTTCCGCCATTGGAAGCTGCCAATCTATCTCAATCTGAAATCATTGTTGCGAAGGAGGATCCCGAATGAATGCTGTTGGTAACGGAATAAACAAAGACGAGAAGGTAAAAAACATTATCTTTGTCGTCGTGTTGTTTGGCTTGATCAGCTGTTTTGGTGATGTGATGTATGAAGGCGCCCGCAGCGCAAACGGCCAATACCTGAATCTTTTGGGGATCAGCGCCGCCAAAGTAGGGCTGATCTATGGCATCGGAGAGTTTCTGGGATACGGGTTGCGGATCGTCTCGGGAAAACTGTCTGATTCGACCGGGAAACATTGGATCTTTATCTTCATCGGATATGGCTTTCTGCTGGTGGTTCCGTTGATGGGGTTGACGGGTTCATGGAACATTCTCTGGATCCTGATCCTGTTGGAACGGGTCGGGAAAGCGCTCCGGAATCCGCCCAAAGATACGATTTTGTCACAGGTTGCCGAAAATCATGTCGGAACCGGGTTTGTTTTCGGTCTGCAGGAGGCCTTGGATCAGTTGGGCGCGTTCGCCGGGCCGCTGGTGTTCACGCTGGTTTTCTGGCTTTCGGGGCGGCAGGATGTCGCGGCGTATCAGACTGGGTACCGCGTGTTGATTTTTGCCTATGGGCTGGTGATGCTTTCGGTTTATTTTGCTTACAAAAAAATCTCCAAATATAACCTGGTTCGCGAAGGAGAAGTGATTTTTCGGGGGAGCGACAAGCTGACAAAGACTTTCTGGATCTACTGTCTTTTCGCCTTTTTGTCCTCGTTCGGTTTTGTTGCATTCAGCATCATTGGTTTCCATCTGAAGGATAAAGAAATCCTCCCGGACGGCAGCATCACCCTGTTTTATGCCATTGCGATGATCGTTGACGCAGTCTTTGCATTGCTGATCGGCCGGATTTACGATCTGATTAAGAAGAAACAGCAGAACAAAAAAGCCGGGCTGCTGTCGCTGGCTTTCATTCCGTTTGCGACCATGGCGCTGCCGTTCCTGGCGCTGAGCAATCATGTGCCCCTGGTGGTTGCGGGTATGGTGATGTTTGGCATCATCATGGGTGCACATGAGACGATCATGCGCTCGGCAATTGCGGATATTACCTCCTTTAAAAAGCGGGGAACGGCTTATGGCATTTTCAATGCGATTTATGGCTTGGCATTTCTCGCCGGCAGCAGCATTATGGGTTGGATGTATGATTCTTTGCCATTGATGTCGATTGGACTGTTGGTTGTTGTGATTGAATTGCTGGCGCTGCTGGTGTTTTTTGTGATGAAGAAAAATGTCAGTCTGGGAGACGCGGATCTTTCGGTGTGAGCCGTCGACTTTATTTCACAATATAATTCATGGTATGAATATACTTCAAACACCATTGAGCACACCCAAACTGACGCTTCCCA
>CALCQT010000400.1 GCA_937894825.1 uncultured Anaerolineaceae bacterium | reverse complement strand
CGCGCCCAGGGAATTGATGACGAAGCCTTGCGAAACCTGGTACAGGAACTGATCCCGGTTCAAAATCTGCGCTACCTCTATCTGGCTGAAAATCGCGGCATCACCGACCGGGGAATTCTGCAACTGCAAAACCTGCCGCAAATTGAATATCTGAACATCAGCGCCTGCGATATTACCAGCGATGGACTGGCCTTTTTGGAATTCCTGCCAAAATTAACCTCCCTGGATTTGAGTTACTGCAACCGAGTTTCTGATAAAGCTGCGAAGCATGTTCAAACACTGCGCCGACTGAAATATTTAAACCTGCAGGGCGTGGTAAAGCTCAAAACCGCTGATATAAAGAAATTCGAAAAAAAGAATCTGGAGATCTACCGGAATTGAACCGCTGCTCCTGCGCTCGAAAACGTAAAATTTGTGTTCAGCGTCATAACAACCATCCCATTACAAAGCTGGCTTTATTATAATTGTCTAATAGGAGCAGGATGTGTTGAAGTTATTTTTCGCGGAAAAAATGGAAAAAAAGCAAAATCCGAGCGGAATTTCTCCAGCCGAAGCTGAAGAGAAGAAGGCTGCCCGGATTGATGCTTTTCTGTCTGTGATGATTGACGCAACGACTTCCATTATAAAAACAAGACCCGCGCAGGCTGCGGCCAGTATTTCTTACTATACGTTATTTTCCGCCTTTCCGCTGTTACTGTTTTTAGTCGTAGTCCTTTCCTATTTTCTGGAAATCTCCGTAATTCAAAAAGAAATCATCCTTATCCTCGAAAATATTCTCCCCGGATCAGAAACGCTGGTTATTGAAAACATGCAGAATATTCTGAGTTCCCGTTTAACGACCTCCGGTTCCGGAGCGCTGAACAGCATTATCGCGAATATTCACATGGCCTGGCCGGAAACCAGTGGACGCGGATTTTTCATTAACCGTTTTTTTGCCGTTATGGCAATCATCCTGATTTGTTTTGTTTTGTCCGGAACAATCGTTTTCTCAATGGTTTTCAACATTTCGGACGCGCTGGCCTTCTTTGACATCCAGGTAAATAAATTCATACAGGTTTTGATCCAAACCATCAGCAGTGTTATCCTGCCGCTGGTCCTGATCTATTTTGCCTCGTACCTTTTATACTATTTCGTCCCAACCGCAAAAGTTGACAAAGAAGCAGCTCGTATTGGAGCACTGGTAACTTCAATTACATGGCGGATCTTTACTTACATTTTTAGCATTTATGTCCTGAGCCCATTCAACAGTTACGATGTCATTTATGGGTCCGTTGCCGTCATTATCCTTTTATTGCTGTATGTTTATATAATGGCGTTTATTATTCTCTTTTCCGCACATCTGGTCGCCGCCATCACACATTACAAAGCAAAACAGGCGGAGCGTATTCAAAAAGCCGGAGACAAGCACCCGCTGGAACAAAACCTGACGGGAAAGGCCGCTTCCGCTCAGCCAATCCCAACCAATTTGCAGCGGCAGGACACAGATGATCCGGATGAAATGCTCCTCCCGTCCAGTCAGAACAGAAACGTCTTGAGCCTGCGAAAATTTAAGAAAAATATTCGTTTTTCCATCGACCGGCTTCCATTACGCTATCGGCAGGAACACGAAGAAAACACCACCCCGCGAACTGAAAATGCAGCCAACAAAACTTTTTGGGAACAGGCGGAATCGGTTGTTTCCAAATTAATTCACAACCTTTTCCGCTGGAAATAAAATCCCGAAAAACACAAAGAGTATAATTTCAAGGACGTTTGGGACCCTGTCCACACAAGGGAGCTAAAATGTCCCGGCAGACATATTGCATCGAAGGGCATCCCGTTTGTTCAAATATTGCACTGCATGAAACAGAAAATTGGCAGGTTGGAGAAAAGAATGTCTGAAGAATACCCTGAATATTTTGGTGACGAAGAACTTGATGAAGAGGACGAAATCCGCAGGTTGATTTTAGAAGCGGAAGCGAATCAATTCTGGCTCGAAGAACCGGGAGACGATGAGGAAGACTCCCTCACAAACGAAAAGCAATAACCGCATTGACCGACATTGAGAGGAACCATAAAAGATGGGAACAGAAATTATTGGATCAGAAATAAAATATCGGGCGCATATCTTCAATGTCGCCCAAATGGAAGTACGGCTGCCTGATGGGCGCCTTCGTAAATATGACCTGATCGAACATAATCCTGCCGTAATGATCATCCCGGTCACGAATGATGGACAAATCCTTTTCGTTCGGCAGTTCCGGATGGGCGCAAAAAAAGAATTGCTTGAATTGCCGGCCGGTGTGTTGAACCCGGACGAAGATCCGTTGGCAGGCGCCGTTCGGGAATGCCGCGAAGAGACCGGGTTCGATTCGAAAGACATCCGGCGGATCGGCGGTTTTTTCATGACCCCCGGCTATTGCGACGAATACATTCATGTATTTCTGGCCAGAGACCTGGTAGATAACCCGCTGCCGCAGGATGCGGACGAATTTTTAAATACCATATCGCTGCCAATTGCGGAAGCTTATGCGCTGGCCGAAAATGGCACTTATGAGGATGTAAAAACAATCGCGGCGCTGATGATGGCTCAAAAAGAAATACGGAAGTAAACCGCAACCACGAAATAATAGTTCACAGAACGGATGAAAGCGAAAAGTGGGCTGTTTTCAAAATAAAACTCCGATTTTTCTTAAAAAAAAGGGGTACAATAGTGTTAAGGTTAAGAGCGCTGAAAAGACGTTTGTATTAACCCGTCCCTGTCTCGACCTTCTCCATTGGGAGTAAAAAATAGCTGAAGCACTCAAAATAAATCTTATTGTAGGAGAACAATTCATGGCTCGTCAAAAAGTAACAATTGATGCCAACGAGGCTGTCGCTCATGTTGCGTACCGCATGAATGAGGTCATCGCAATATTCCCAATCACCCCATCTTCCCCCATGGGTGAGCATGCGGATGAGTGGGCTGCCAAAGGTATCAAAAACCTTTGGAATACTGTTCCAAGTGTTGTGGAAATGCAATCCGAAGGCGGAGCAGCCGGAGCAGTCCATGGCGCATTAACGACTGGCGCCATGACAACTACGTTCACTGCTTCCCAGGGTTTGCTCCTGATGATTCCCAACCTGTATAAAATTGCGGGGGAACTGATATCCACAGTTCTGCATGTATCAGCGCGTGCGCTGGCCCCGCATGCCCTTTCCATTTTTGGTGATCACAGCGATATCATGGCAACCCGCCAAACCGGTTTTGCGCTGATCGCCTCCAACTCTGTGCAGGAAGCCCATGACATGGCGCTGATTTCACAGGCCGCAACCCTTAAAGCCCGCGTTCCGTTTATCCATTTCTTCGACGGTTTCCGGACTTCTCATGAAGTCAGCAAAATCGAACAGCTCAGCGATGAAGATCTGCGCGCGATGATTGACGATGAACTGGTGATCGCTCACCGGAAACGCGGCCTGACGCCTGAAAATCCGGCCATCCGCGGTACCGCGCAGAATCCGGACGTCTTCTTCCAGGGTCGCGAAGCCGGCAACAAATATTATGAAGCAACACCGGCAATCGTCCAGGAAGCAATGGATAAATTCGCTTCCCTCACCGGGCGCGCTTATCATCTGTTCGATTACTATGGTCCGGAAGACGCGGAAGTCGTTGCGGTCGCGATGTGTTCCGGTATTGAAACACTTGAAGAAACCGCAAAATATCTGAACGCGAAGGGCGAGAAAATCGGTATTATCTCTGTCCGTCTGTATCGTCCGTTCAGCGCGGAAGATCTGGTGAAGGCACTGCCGGCCACAGTGAAGAAAATTGTTGTCCTTGATCGCACCAAGGAACCGGGCTCTGCCGGTGAACCGCTGTATTTGGATGTCGTAACCGCGATTTCCGAAGCACTGGCCGACGGAACAGCTCCGTTCACAGCGATGCCGAAGATCGTCGGCGGGCGCTATGGAATGGGTTCAAAAGACTTCACCCCCGCGATGGCAATCGGTATTTTTGAAGAAATGAAAAAAGACCGCCCGCTCAACCATTTCGCGGTAGGTATTAACGATGACGTTCTGGGAAAAAGCATTGCCTATGACCCGGCTTTCCTGCTCCCCGAAGAAAAAACAGTCCGCTGTATGTTCTTTGGTTTGGGTTCGGACGGTACAGTCGGCGCCAACAAAAACTCCATCAAGATTATCGGTATCGAAACCGACAACTATGCGCAGGGTTATTTCGAATATGACTCGAAAAAATCCGGCTCCACCACGACCAGCCACTTGCGCTTCGGTCCGGAACCGATCCGCGCTCCTTACCTGATCGGTGAAAATGACGCCAATTTCGTTGCGCTTCACATGTTCACCTTCCTGGAAAAATTGGACATCACCCGCTTTGCCGCGCCGAAGGCCGTGTTCCTGCTGAACACTTTCTACGGTCCGGATGAAGTCTGGGATCATCTCCCGATCGAAGTTCAGGAAGATATCATCAAGAAAGAAC
>CALCQT010000399.1 GCA_937894825.1 uncultured Anaerolineaceae bacterium | reverse complement strand
AAGATCGCTGTTGTATAATAAATTCGGAATCTGTTGATTTAAGAAAGGAGAAGTAGATTTATGAAAGAACGCGTAAAGATGTATACGAAGGTCGTCTTTGCGGCGATATTGATTCTGGTCCTGTTTGTCCCTGTTCTATCTGCATCCGCGGAGAGTTCCCAATTGATCAACGTCAGTGGGACGGGGACTGTCTCACTGCAGCCGGATTTTGTAACGATCTCACTTGGGATTACGACTGAAAGGGAAAATGTTCAGGATGCCATAAACGAAAATGCGCAAAAGGTTCAATCGTTGAAAAATGCCTTGTTTGCTGAAGGGCTGACGGATGCAGACATCACGACGACCGATTATTCATTATATAGTTCAGCGAAATACTATCAGGACCCGACGGCAGGGCCGGATGACATGATTTACAACGTGTATTACTACCTGAATATTACGCTGAAGGACCTGACCAGGTTGAATCTGGTTCTGGATACCGCGGTAAATAATGGTGCGACGACTATTTCCAGCCTTTATTATGATTCTACCGAACGCGACGCGGCCTTTGATCAGGCTTGCGACCTGGCGATTGAAAATGGGCGTGCCAAAGCGGAAAAAATCGCCGAAAAACTGGGGGTGACCCTCGGGACCGTGGATTCAATCACGGTGAATGAGGGGAACAGTTACTATGAGTACGGTATCAGAGAAGGACGGGGCGGCGGCGGTGACGCTGCTACGGCCACGATCAATCCGGGGTTGGTTGATATTACTGTGACTGCCAATCTGGCTTATACGTTTGACCTTTGAGGCAAATCTCAGCGCATGAAGACAGGTATCCTTTTTGATCCTGCTTCTGCAATAGGGCTTTCCCTCTCCGTTATTACAAACAAAAAAACTGCCTTATTTATGTAAGGCAGTTTTTCCTTTATTCAACCTTATTCTGCGGAGTCTAATCCCTGCACGAATTCAGGATGCGCATAGAAGACGGAAACGTACGGATAAGTGTCGTCCGTTTCTTCAAACCCAAGAATACAGACATAGGAAGCATCCGGGATGAGTCCGCAACCGGCTATGCTCGCGTCGGCGGCGAGGGCATCGTAAAATGTCCCCGTATTATAGGGTTCCATCTCTATTTCGCTGAAGTTTGCCGCAAGGTGTTCATAGATCTGTTCCGTTGTGATTTCATTGCCAAGGTAATTGACCGATCCCTCGATCATGAAAAGAGTATCGTCATCGGTGAAGAAAAACGTATAGAGCGTTATTTCGTCTTTAAGACCTTCTGTTTCGCAGGAAATGATTTTTCCGAAGACATCGTCTTCTGATCGTTCACAGCTCAGCCCTTCAATATTCGAGACGAAATCATATACTTTTTCTTCGGATGCTCCCCAGTTAAAAATTTGCGCGACTGTAAGTACTGTGAACTCAACCGGTTCCTGTGCGTTTACAGAAATCGACGAACACAAAACAACCAAAATCAGGATAAACAATGCCCCGCTTTTTTTCATTTTTTCTTCTGCTCCTTCATCGTATTGGGAATAAGTTCATGTCGTTATTATAAAGTGAAAGAAAATCCTTTTTTTCAAACCGGGATTGAAATGTGAATGTGGTGTAACAGTGAAATAAATACTGAATCCATATTGGCAGACAATTGTGCAAGAATAATCTTAACTTGCTCGATACGGAGCGGAAATCCGCAACAAAAAAGCCCACGACGAAGTTCGCGGGCTTTTTTTACGGCAGATTCAGAGATGATCACAGGGAGTCGTAATACGCCACATAGTCATAGTCGGCATAAACCAATGTTATCAAAGCGTAATATTCCTCTGTGGCTTCCTCGCCGGACAGGCAGAGATACGTCTTGTCGGGAATCACACCGCAGCCGATAATATCCGCAGTTGAGGCATAAATGTCATAAAAATCCCCCGCACTGTAGGCCTTTGTCTGGATGCTGGCGAAATCTTCGGCGTAGGATTGAACCAATTCCTCAATGGTCAGATCCTCTCCCTGGTAATTTACATAAATCTCCACCAGATATAATTCTTCATCATCGGTGAAATAGAAATAATAGTAGGTGGATTCTTCATCCATCACACCGGTGCTGCAGTCAATGGTTTTTCCATAGTCTACATCATTCATTGTCTCGCAGGTCAGTCCTTCGACCGTATTTAGAAAATCATAAACACTCCGCCCGCTGTCTCCCCATTCAAAAAAGTCGGCGACCGTGACCGGCGTAAATTCAGTGACGCTCTGGGCGCTCGCGTTGCTCGCGTTGCTCACACTGAGCGCAGACAAGACTGCCAGAATCAACATGACAACAACTTCCCAATTTTTTCTCATAAATTTTCCTTCTCAGGTAAAAACCTGTTTCAAAATATCTATTTTCAAAAAAACATCCCTTTAAATGAAATTCTATCAGCCTTTGTGCGAAATTTGTGATAATTCGTAGTGTTTGATTCATCATTTAATGAACAAGCGATTCTGTTATCTCATGTTTCACTTGAGGCAACTGAATCGCTTGTTTCTTTCAAATATCTGAAAAGCGCTGAAGTGTTAAAAACTTGATGGCAGCAGCGGGCCTTTCATATCTATAGTCCGGCGTCCAAATCCCGCGCGAAGGAATACTCGGAATAGATTACGGATATATAGGGAAGCGTTTCTTCCGTCCCCTCAGTGGCGGAGAGGCAGAGATAAGCGGTTCCCGGAACGATGCCGCAGGCGATTATGTCGGTATCTTCCGCATAAAAATCATAGAAAAAACCCTTGGTGTAGGGTCGCATTTTGATTTTGCTGAAGGTTTCGGCGAAGGTTTCGAACAACTCCTGAATGGTAAAATAGTCGCCAAGATAATTTACAGCGCTTGTGACTAAGTACAAATTTTCGTCATCCGTGAAATAAAAAGCATAATGGGTGATTTCTTCATCAAATTCTTGCGCGCTGCAATCAATTTTCTTCCCCTGATCTTCGTCCGTATTCGGTTCACAGACCAGTCCATCGACCTTGCTCAAAAATTCATACACATTGATCGCCTTATCTCCCCAGTTAAAAAAAGCCGGCAGGGTGAGCGGCGTGAATTCTACTTCGTCCTGTGCGCTGACAGGCATCACGGCGTGTGCGGCGAGGATGGCCGCAATCACAACAAAGAACAGGTTTTTTTTCATGCTTTCCTCCATAAAAGATAGCCTGAGTAATGTTAATTAAATAATATACAAATCATATATAGATTCTAGCAGCCTTTTGCGGAATAATTGTTCATTTTCGATAATAAACAGCGTTAAGAAAGCGAAAAGAGGATGTAAGATTTTGTCATTATTGAAAGCGGTCCAGGGGGGGCGGTGTTGGTGATTTCGCTTATAATTTTGCAGATTAGTTAATCATACCTAACAATGATCCGGCAGGCGGGCGATCCTGTCTGTCGGGATGGAGCGTACCATGTTTTATTCTATACAACACCCCGGATTATTAACGATCCCGCCTCCAAACGGCGGGACGCCTGCTTTCGGACCGGATCAGGGCTGGTTTGAAAACACGTGGCGGGCGGATTCGGGTTGTGGCCCTGTTTCCGCATCGCTGATTATGGCTTATTTGGCCTTTACCCAGCCCCACCTGCGGCCTCTATATATACCCGAATCCTTAACCCGCCCTGACTGGCTGATTCACATGAACACGTTGTTCGAATTCGTTACACCCGGAAGAATGGGTGTCAATAAGCTTCCCATTTATACCGATGGCGTGCTTTCTTATGCGGCGTCGCGGGGCGTTTCTCTTATCCCTCAGGCGTTTGATGTTCCGGGCGTTCTGCTTGGCAAGCGCAAACCCTCCCAGGAGCTGGCTGATTTTGTGGCTGCAGGACTGGCATCGGACACACCGATCGGGCTGTTGGTTCTCTCCCGCGGAAAAGAATCCCGTTTGCAGCACTGGCACTGGATTACGATTACTTCCGCGGAGATTAACGGAACGGATATTCAAGCGCATGCGTCGGACGAAGGCGCTGAAATCAGTTTCGATTTACAATTGTGGTATACCACGACGCATCTTTCCGGTGGACTGGCTTATTTTGCGGTTTCAGATCACAATTGACGCTGCCATGATTGGCAGTTGACGATGGGGATAAAAAGAGGCAACGATGACCGTTGCCTCTTTTATATCCTGTTCCGGAATCCGGGTTTGTCCGGGTACATTTGTTTCTATTTTAGAATCCCTGATCCACCGCGGTTTTCAGCGCGTCCGTAAATGCGGCGATATCCTGCGAGGTATGTGCAGCGCTTAACTGGACGCGGATCTCGTCCCGCCCTTTGGGAACCACCGGGTAATTAATGCTGGAGACCAGAAAGCCCTTCTCGAACATACGCTGGACCAGCTGCTTTGTTTTCAGTGGATCCCCGATCAACACCGACTGGATCGGATGAATGGACTCCGCCGCCAGGATCAATCCCTTTTCCGACAGCTGCTTTTTCAGTTCGGCGATGTTGCTTTCGAGTTTTCGCAGCATCTCCGTGCCTTCCGCGGATTCGATCACATCCAACGCCGCAATTGCCGCCGCGGCAGCGCCCGGAGCGATTGAATTGGAATAGATATAGGTCGCGGCGGACTCGCGCAGGTAATCAATCACCGACTGATCCCCGGTGGCGTACCCGCCATCCACGCCGAACCCTTTCCCCAGCGTCCCGACCAGCACATCCGCTTTTGCGCCGGAGGCTTCCTCTGTGCCGCGTCCGCTTTTGCCGAAAGCCGCCACGCCATGCGCGTCGTCCACGATTAAAAATATTCCCTCCGGATAGGCATCGGCATAGCGGCGGATCACTTCCTGCAGCCTGGAGAGATCCTGATATTCGCCCAGCATGCTGAATACGCCATCGGTGATGATGATGACTCTTTGGAATTTCCCGCTGTGTTCGTGCAGAATGTTCTTCAAAGACTGCATGTCCAGGTGTTTGAAAATGGCTTTTTCCTCTTTTCCCAGATTGGCCAGCCGTACGCCGTCAATGATGCTGCGATGGTTCAACTCGTCAGAGATCACCAATACGTTACTGCTGATGACGGAATCCCGGCTTTGTCCGCGGGCCAGGCTGAAAATCACGGCAAGATTAGCCGCAAACGCGGAAGAAAAGACGATCGCATCATCGCGTTCGTGGAAAGCCGCCAGTCTTTTCTCCAGGTCACGATGGACCGCGAAAGAACCTGAAATGAATCGCACGGCGCCCGGTCCGGTCCCCAGCCGCTGCGCCGCTTCATGTTCCGCCGCCTTCAGCCTGGGATGATGCCGCAATCCGAGATAATCGTTCGAATTAAAGATACTGTATGGCTTGCCTTCGATCATCGCTCTGGGAGAGGGATCATGGGTGAAGTCTTCGATATAATGCTCAAACCGTTTTGAGGTTGCCGCTTCGTCCAATCTGCCGACTTCTTTTTTCAAAGAAGCCAAAAAAAGTTCTTTAGACATTTTCTAACCTTTCTTTGATGCCCTGATACAGGGCCTGGGTCATTTTCGGCAGGTCAAATTCTTCCTGCCAGTTCCAGTCTTCGCGTGCCCTTGAATCGTCAATGGTCTGGGCCCAACTGTCAGCGATTTGCTGCCGGTCGTCCGGTTTATAGATGATTTCGAAATCGGGGGAGATTTTTCGGATCTCCGCCACCAGCTCTTCCGGCGTGAAACTGACCGCGGTAAAGTTGTAGCTGGTGCGGATGGTGATTTTTTCTGCGGGCGCTTCCATCAATGCGATCGTGCCGCGGATGGCGTCATCCATATACATCATGGGAAGGCGGGAATCTGCCCGCAAAAAGCATTCATAGCGGTTTTCGCGGATCAGACCGTAGAAAATGTGAATGGCGTATTCTGTCGTTCCGTCACCGGGAGCGGCCTTGTAGCCGTTCAGCCCCGGATAGCGCAGACTGCGTACGTCGACGCCGTAGCGATGCCAATAGTACTGGCAGAGTAGTTCGCCGGACACTTTCGTCACACCATACATTGTATTCGGTTCAAAACTGGCGTGCTGCGGCACGTTCACATGCGGGGTGGTTTTTCCATACACGCCGATCGAGCTGGGCCAAAAGACCTGGATGTCCGCCTCTTTGGCAATATCCAATACATTTTTTAATCCGCCCAGATTGACAGTCCAGGCCCGGTCCGGATTTTTTTCACTACCCACCGAAAGCAGGCCGGCCAGATGATAGATCTGCCCGATATCGTATTGCCGGACAACGGCGCGTAACCGCTCGGAATCACACACGTCGGCTTGCTCAAAAATTCCCCGGAAAGTTTTACAGGCCGTCTGGAAATCCAGTGCGATAACATTCTCCGCTCCATGTTTTTCCTGTAAGGCAAGGACCAGATCGCTCCCGACCAAACCGCAGGCGCCAGTGATAAGAATTCGTTTCATAGAAAACCTTTCTATTTCATGCATGACAAAGTCAAAACAACAGATTTTCCGGCTGAATTCCGGAACAGAAACAGCGTCAATTTTTTCAGGCTGATTAACGAAGAAGAAGGACAAAAAAATACCTGCTTTGTGTCGTTCGTTCATTGCCGGCGCAAGGTTTTCTGATCCCGTCTGATTTCTTCTATACAGTAATTTTATCGCAAACGGTAAGGCGGGCAAAATCAAATTGTAATTATTTATTCGTGATGGGTGGAAATAACCGGGCGGATTGTCATGGGATTTCCGTTATCTTTTTCGGTTGTTGCGGCGGACGGAAGAGAAAAGGGATTGATTTTTGTCCTCCGAATCATTTATGGAGCCGGATAATATTTAAAAAAAAGCCACCCATCCTCTTTAAAGCAGGATGGACGGCTTTTGCTGTTTGGGTTTTGCCCCGGGAAAATGCTTAGGCTGCGCTCGCTGCGCTCGGCAGGATTTCTTCCAGATCCGCTTCCGGTGTGCTGATCGGATGCAGTCCGAATTTTTCAACCAGCACGCTGAGAACGGTGCTGGAGAAGAATGCCGGGATGCTGGGGCCGATGTAGATGTTTTTGATGCCCAGGGAGAGCAGCGTCAGCAGGATGCAGACGGCCTTCTGCTCGTACCAGGACAAAACCAGCGTCAGCGGCAGATCATTGACGCCGCACTCGAACGCGCCGGCCAGCGCTAAAGCGACCTCAATCGCGCCGTATGCGTCATTACACTGCCCCATGTCCAGGATGCGCGGGAAGGGACCGATGGCGCCGATGCTCAGGTCATTAATGCGGAACTTGCCACAGGCCAGCGTTAAAATCACGGTATCCGCCGGAGTCTGTTTGACAAAATTGGTGTAGTAATTGCGGCCCGGTTTGGCGCCGTCGCAACCGCCGACCAGAAAGAAATGGCGGATGGCGCCGGCTTTGACTGCTTCAATGATGGTTGGGGCGCTGTCCAGCACGGTTTGCCGTCCGAAACCGGTCATGACGGTCTGTCCATCATTGATGCCGGTCAGTTTCTGGTCTTCGGCATAGCCGCCGAGGCTGAGCGCCTGGTCAATAATGGCGCTGAAATCCTTGTGACCGGTCGCGTCCGCTTCAATGTGTTTCAGTTCCGGATAGGCTACAACCGAGGTGGTGTAGATCCGGTCGGCGTAACTGGTCTTGGGCGGCATCAGGCAGTTGGTCGTGAACAACACCGGCGCCGGGATGGAGGCAAATTCTTTTTGCTGATTCTGCCAGGCGGTGCCGAAATTGCCCTTCAAATGCGCATATTTCTTCAGTTCGGGATAGCCATGCGCCGGCAGCATTTCGCCATGGGTATAAATATTGATCCCTTTGCCCTCGGTTTGATCCAACAGCATTTTCAGATCATGCAGGTCATGGCCGGTGATGACGATGAACGGTCCCCGCTCGATGGTCAGCGGAACTTCGACCGGGGTCGGATTCCCATAGGCACCGGTGTTGGCATGGTCGAGCAGTGCCATGCATTTCAGGTTGACGCCACCAAATTCCATCAGCAGGCCGAGCCATTCGTCAACAGTGTGCTCTTCCGCCATGGCGGAAGAGCACACTGTTGACGAAT
>CALCQT010000398.1 GCA_937894825.1 uncultured Anaerolineaceae bacterium | reverse complement strand
TTCTGATCATTTCCAAGCCTTGTATTACTCCAGACGGATGCCCAGTATTGTGTATATATATGTCACACCCGTATCCATCGGTGAGGTTTTTAACTTCAGCGACCACATCACAAGATAATGGGTTTAACACAATGTCAGCTCCAAGCTTTTTAGCGACATCAAGTCTGGAGTCTTTTGTATCAAGCGCAATTAACATCTTAGGATTCTTTAATTTAGCTAATTGTAATTTGCATAATCCTATTGGACCCATACCAGCGATAACGACAGCATCATTAAATTTAATTTGTGCCCTTTCAATTGTATGAACTGAACATGAAAGAGGTTCCAACATGGCAGCGTATTCCGGTTTAATGGTTTTTGACACTTTATGAACGACATCTCTTTTACCATATTTCATATATTCTGCCATGCCACCTTCCGCAACAATCTTCTGATGTCCATGAATATTATTTGTTTCGCACATCCAATATTCGCCTGATTTGCAGAATCTACACTCTCCACAGGGAACGATTTGTTCCGCAATAGCCCGATCCCCAACCTCAAGACTATGTTTTTTTCTCGCTTTTTCCCCGATTTTCGCAACTCTTCCAATAAATTCATGCCCAGCTACCACTGGAGCCTGATTCCAGGGAGGTAATACACCACCGCCCCAGAACATCGCAGCTCCATGATAACTCTTTGTGTCACCAGCGCAAATTCCACAGGCTTCAACCTTAATTAATATTTCATCTTCATCAATCACTGGAACCGGAATTGATTCGTATCTATAGTCGTTAGGGCCATAACACATAACTGCATTCATTTTTTCTGGTATTGTCATTTTTTCTCCTTTTTACATTTGATTATTAATAAGAATCTAGCTCATTCGTTTACGTAGTTTATCCAACCCAATTGCTAATAAAACTACAATCCCCATGGCAACTTGTTGCCAATATGTACTCACATTTAAAATAATTAGCCCATTTTGCAGCACAGCTATAAAGATTGCCCCAATTAATGTGCCGAGTATATTTCCAATTCCCCCTTTAGTAAGACTTGCTCCACCAATCACAGATGCAGCAATTGCATACATCTCATAACTTTGTCCGGCAATTGGTTGCCCAGAATTCAACCGAGACATGTATACAATCCCACTAATTGCAGAGAAAAATCCTGACATAACAAAAACGATAAATGTTATTTTTTTTACATTAATACCGGATAAGCGTGCAGATTCTTTGCTGTCACCAACCGCAACAACTTTTCTACCAAAAACAGTCTTCTGCAGTAAAAAATGGCAAGAAATATAAATGATTAACATCACCCAAACAATGTATGGAAGAACGAATTTACCATTGGCAAAATTCATCATACTTTCCGGGAGACCAACGATTGCTCTTCCTTCAGTAAACAAATATGCGAGTCCTCGGAATAACCACATAGTAGACAAAGTTACGATAAACGGCGGAAATTCCAAGAATGCAATAAGGGTTCCATTGAACAATCCCAAAGCACATCCCGCTAAAATCGAAGCAAATAACCCCAATGGAATACTACCAGATGACTTCATTACCTGTGCCCCAACACAAGAAGACATCGCCAAAATTGCGCCCACAGAGATGTCTGTATTACCGGAGACGATTACAAATGTCATTCCAACAGCAATAATTGCATTTGTAGCACTTTGGATCAAAATATTCGTTAAATTACTTACCGTAAAAAACTTGGGCGTTAATATCGTCATAATGCACATTAAGAAAATCAGTACTAGGACAGTCCCAAAATTCCCAGACAAAACTTTTTTTATAGCTATCTTATTGTTATGAGGCATATTCAAATCCCTTTTGTGGTAACACATTTAAGTACTGATGTTTCTTCAATTTCACCATCAAAAAATTCGCCAACAATTTTTCCCTTTGACATAATCAGTAATCTGTCGCTAACAGCTAACAATTCATTAATATCTGAAGAAATAACAACTGCTGCTTTGCCCTCGTTTTTAACAAAATCGCGGATTAATTGGTGTATTTCTGCTTTCGAATTAACGTCGATGCCTTTTGTTGGTTCATCAAAAATCAAAATATCGCATTCTGCATGCAGCCATTTTGATATTGAAACCTTTTGTTGATTTCCGCCGCTAAGATTTATGACCTTCGTAGATGAGTTACCTTTTATATTCAATGTCTTAATAAAATCATTGGAAATTTTTTCTACCTTTTCCCAACTTACAATGCCGTATCGATTTACAGGTTGATAATTACTTTGAACGATATTTTCTTCAACACTTAGACCTAAAGACAGACCATCTTCCTTACGATTTTCACTTAAGTAACCCAATCCATTCTTTATTGCATCTTCAGCATTTCTTATTGAAACGACTCTGTCTTTGATTTTTAAAATTCCTTGCTGTTTAGGATCAATGCCACATATCATTCGAAATAATTCTGTTCTTTTAGATCCTATCAGTCCTCCAATCCCCAATATCTCTCCTTTATATATCGAAAGATTAATATCATTGATAAACTTACCATCAGAGAAATGTTCAGCTTCAAGAATTTTTTCTTTTCGAACAATTTGCATAGAAGCCTTTTGGGGCTTTAAATCTGCCTGAAGTACCTTTCCACACATTAATTCGATTATTTCATCTTGGCTACATTCTTTAATTCTTTTTTCTCCAACAACAACGCCATCTCGCATGACTATTGCACGATCACATATTTGAAAAATCTCATCCAGTCTGTGGGAAATATAAATAACAGTAATTTTCTGTTTTTTTAATTTTCGGATAATGTCAAAAAGCTTAGCAGAATCTTCCCAAGTTAATGATGTAGTAGGTTCATCCATTACGATTACCTTACAATCAACTGCTAATGCCTTCGCAATTTCAACCATTTGTTTTTCTGAGAGAGGTAATTCCTTAACGTTTTTTTGGGGATCAACATTCGCTCCTAATTTGTCAAGTTGATTCCTCGCCATTTGATTCATTTTTTTAAAATCAATTACATTGGGAAATGACTTCGGTTCATGAGTTAAATATATGTTCTCCATGACAGTTAACTCAGAAATCAAACTAAGTTCCTGGTAAATAATTGCAATTCCAAACTTACGCGCATCTGAGGGGGAATATACATGTGGAAGAATTTCTTCATCCAAAATTATATCGCCGCCATCTCTTATATACGCACCGCTCAGAATTTTCATCAAGGTGGATTTTCCCGCTCCATTTTCTCCCAAGAGTGCGACTATTTCTCCCTCAAAAAAACTCATTGAAACATCATCAATAGCTTTAACTCCAGGGAAGTTTTTAGAAATGTTACGAAATTCAAGGAGGCGTCTAGACTCTTCCATTTTTCCTCAATTAAGTATCTTTGCCAATTTTTCTATTCAATGTTGGTTCATTTTCTGTCGACAGAAAATGAACCAACATCACCTATTCCTTCAAATTTTCAGTATTCCATCTTGGATATTATCAATCGCTGAAATCTTTTTTTTAATACCCTTTTTCAGTCAGCCCACGTAATGGAAATCTTTCCGCAGCATATTCATAAATTGTCTGATCAGTTAAACCTTCTTCATATTCTTTCGTGACCAAAGTACAATCGTACAATATCTCTCTACTGTATTCATAATCTTCGTTAAGAATCAATGCGGTCGCCAATTTTACACCCATAGCTCCCTCATCAAGGTTAGGCAACGAAACAAACGCATCTAATGTGCCATCCATTACCATATTAACAGCATCCAAAATTCCATCATAGCCAACTAAAATCAGGTCCTCATTTGATTTTCCAGAAGAACGAGCGGCATTGACCATGCCAACAGCCATTTGATCATTACATGCAAAAATCGCTTGGACCTCTGGGTGAGCAGTTAAAATATTCATTGTCGCATTCGCGGCTTTATCACTTGCCCAATCAGCACTTTGCTCAGCGACCACTTTAATTTCCGGATATTCAGCTACAGCCCTTAAGAAACCGGCTCTCCGGTCAACACCTGTAGATTGCTCAAGTAAACCTGTAATAATTGCTACCTCGCCTTTCCCTCCAAGTTTTTCGGCAATGTATTTACCAGCTTTATAAGCGCCCAATTCATCGTCGCCACCAACGAAAGCATCAATTAAGGATTTGTCACTAATCCTTGTATCAAAATTTACAATTTTGATGCCTGCGTTTTTAGCACGTTGAATCGCAGGGATTACTCCATCAGAACTAGTAGCAGACACAACTAAAGCATCAACTTGCATTTCAATAGCTGCATCTATCATTGAAACTTGCTTTTCAAGGTCAACTTCTTCCTGTGGGAATGCAATTGTTAGGTTAACACCTAATGCGTCAGCTTCTCTTTGAGCAAAATCTGCGACAGATATCCACCAAGGGTTGTTCAGTGTTTTCCCAACCCAATATATTTCTATATCTGTAGTATCCTGCGCAGACACAACTGTAACAAAAGAAGCCATTAAAACAGCGACAAGCACAAACAACAAAATACCTTTTTTCATTTTTTTCTCCTTTAAACTTTTTTATGCCAAATTGCACAAAAATATTTTTACTCACCAATACAGTCTCGTATTACTATACTTTTTTTAACATTTTCGTAACGTAAGATTCAATGCCATAAGGTGAAATTCCATAGTGTCTAAAAATCTCACCTTGATTCCCTGTAACTAATTCCTCTCTGGGGAACCCTATTTTTCCCAATGGTCGCCAGATCCGCTTCTCCATAAGCAAGCTGGCTACCAGACTACCTAAACCGCCATAAACCGAATGCTCCTCAACCGTAAGAATCGCCTTAGTCTGAGATGCGAGATCAAGAACTGTAGTTTCATCAAATGGAGAAAGTGTATGAACGCTAACCAACGAGCACGAAACTCCTTCTTTTTCAAGATTCGTCACTGCTTCATATGACTCTGCCAATGGTTCGCCTGTGGCAAGAATCAAGACATCCTTACCTTCATTAAGAATTGAAATATTTCCAATCTTCACGTCTTTTGAAGACTCGTAAAAATGCGGCATCGCCTTCTTCCCGAAGCGGATATACACCGGCCGCGGATTTTCGAGGTAGGACAAAAGCGCCGCTTCTGTCTCGGCGTTATCCGCCGGCACAATCAAATCCAGATCCGGAATCGCCAGCAGCGCCGCCAAATCATGAAGCGAGTGATGCGTCGCTCCCAAGCCGCCGTAACTAACCCCTGAACTGATCCCCAGCAGCGCCACCGGATTCTTTGAATAAGCCACATCATTTTTCACTTGTTCCAATGCCCGCGCAGAAAGGAAACTTCCGGGAGAGATCGTGAACACCTTTTTCCCACAGGAAGCCAGCCCGGCCGAAATCCCCACTGAATTTTGCTCGGCGATCCCGACTTCAACAAGCTGTTTCGGAAACCTCTCCGCAAAACCGCCAACCTTGCCGGACCCTCGTGAGTCACTGGTCACAATCAAAAGGTTGGGATCATTCTCCGCCTGAGCCGTCAACACCGCAGCCATGTGCTCCAAATTCGCCACGCCTTTTTCAAGCGGTCTCATCATACCAGCTCCTCCTTTTCCTGACGAAGCTCATCCATTGCCTGTGAGTACTGTTCTTCCGTGGGAACACGATGGTGCCATTTCAATTGGTTTTCCATATAGCTGATTCCCTTTCCCTTGATCGTATTCGCCAGAATCAGGCTTGGTTTGCCCGTTTCAAAAGGCACCGCTGAAAAAATGTC
The DNA here is from genome assembly GCA_937894825.1 of uncultured Anaerolineaceae bacterium. Taxonomy (GTDB): domain Bacteria; phylum Chloroflexota; class Anaerolineae; order Anaerolineales; family Anaerolineaceae; genus Flexilinea. The sequence goes on along the minus strand of CALCQT010000398.1, from coordinate 15,893 downwards.
CTTTAACGCTGCGATGTCATTCCCATCAACTTCATGTACAGCAAACCCAAATGCTTCAAATTTTAATTTCAGCGGTTCTAACGCCATCACATCCTCTGTTGATCCGGAAATTTGCAGCCTGTTCCGGTCAACGATCACCACCAGATTATCCAATTTGAAATTTGCTGCCGCCATACAGGCTTCCCAATTGGAGCCTTCCGCCAGCTCGCCATCACCCACCAACGTGAAGACACGATACTTTTTTCCATCCAGCTTCGCCGCCAATGCAATCCCGACCGACACTGACAGGCCATGCCCTAAGGCGCCCGTGTTCTGTTCTACGCCGGGGAGATTATTAGTGGGGTGACCGGTGGCCGGTGAAAGATAGCCGCCAACCTGTTTAACCCAGTCTGCGGGAATATAGTCAAGTTCAGACAACACTGCATATAACGCTTCTGCGGCGTGACCTTTCGATTGAATGTAACGATCCCGATCCGGGTCTTTAATTTTTTCAGGAGAGATATTCAAGACATCGTTATACAAAACCGTCAGAATATCAATACAAGAAAGGTCTCCTCCTGTATGCCCAGCATTCGCGCTCTTAATAATTTCCAGGGTTTTGACTCGATAACGGTTCGCTCTTTTTTTTAGCTCGCAAATTTCCATAGATCCTCAACTATGCTATAATCTGTCTGAATAATTATTCAACTATAATTTTCTATTCATAACCCTATTTTACAGCAGCCTTTATGAATAATCAATCAGTATTGTATAATTATTCGAAAACAACAAAAAAAGTGACTTTCATCACAATTTGTAAAGGAAATTATAGGAAATAAATGAGTAATAAACCCGATTATCGACTGATTGCCCGCGTCGCCCGCATGTATTATGAAGGCGGAACCCGTCAGGGAGAAATTGCAACCGCGCTTGGATTATCGCAAGCGGCCATCTCGCGATTGTTGACCCAGGGAGAAAAAGAAGGAATTATTAAAGTAGTCGTCAATGTCCCGCGCGGGGTTTACACCGAAACAGAAGAGCAGTTGGTCGCAAAATATGGGTTGAAAGACGCTGTCGTCGCGGACTGTTCGCTTGGCGCGGAAGGCCAGGGCATCGCGCGCGAAATCGGATATTGCGCAGCCAGCTATTTGGAGAGTATCCTTCGCCCAAACGACATTATCGGCGTCTCTTCCTGGAGCACGTACCTGATGGCAGCCGTTGACGCGATGACGCCCGTCACCCGAAAACCCGGTATCCGAGTCGTGCAAATCCTCGGCGGACTGGGAAACACGCAATCGCAAAGCCATTCGACCCACCTGACCAGTCACCTCTCCGAAGTCGTCAATGGGGAACCGTTTTTCCTGCCGGTACCGGCGGTCGTTAAATCAGCAGAGATTTATAACACCATCATCTCAGACAAAACCATTCAGAACATCTTCGATATGTTTCCATCCGTCAATACAGCGCTGGTCGGAATCGGCGACATGGATCCATACAGCATGCTGGCGGCCAGCGGGAATGCCTTAGCGGAAGCTGATTTGCGGATCCTCATGCAGAAAGGGGCGATTGGAGACATTCTGCTGCATTTCTTCGACCGGAACGGGAATGGAATTGATGAATCAGAACTGACCAACCATGTCATCTCCATGAGCCTGGACCAGTTGAAAAAAGTCGAAAGGGCCATCGGGATTGCCGGCGGAGAATCCAAATTCAAAGCGATTCTGGGCGCACTGCGCGGAAAATTGATCAACATTCTGATCACAGATCAATTCACCGCACAGCGTTTATTAGCTGAACAATAGTAATAAGTTATTGGCAACAAATCTCGCTAAAAGATCAGCAAGAAATTCTTTGCTCAACAAAAAAATAACGGCAGCTCGAGTATGAAATAGTGGAGCTATAGCAGATGAAATTCCTTTATAATTAAGATTAAACAACAGAAAACGCAAGAATTCATAATGATTATACTGACATATAAAGGCATAACGTGACCAACGAAATCCTTGAACAGATTACGATCGATTTCTTTAGCCCTGTTCCTGTATTCTTTCAGTTATATTTTGAAATTCTCAATTTGATTGAAACAGACATACTTCAACCTGGCGATGCACTGCCCACAGAAAAACAATTCTGTGATCAATTTCATATCAGCCGTGTAGCTGTCAGACGAGCAATGAGCAAATTAGAAAAAGATAATATCATCTTCAGAAAAAAGGCTATTGGAACCTTTGTTACTCTGGATGCCAAAAATTCGACAAAGATTAACTATGGATGGATCCCACTTACAACCATGATCGAATCTTGCGGGAAAAAGCCTCGCGCAGAAATATTATTGCTCACAATCGATTATCCATCCCTTGAAGTCCAAAAACAACTTCATATTGATGCCAATAAAAAAATTTCCATCCTTAAGCGGCTATATTATGCAGACAATCAGATCTGCGCTTTGAATTATTATTATCTTTTAATCGATATCGAATGGAATTTGGATTTATTAGGAACTGGTTCAGTTACGCATTACTTGACCACATATCATGACATCCGAATCATTAACGCCACCCTGAAGTTAACTGTCGATTTTGCCAACAGAGAAGTTGCAAAATATATGCAAGTCCCGATTAAAACGCCATTATTAAAAACAGTGGGAGTAAATCGCGGCAATCATGGAGAGGTTATTGGCGGGGACTGTTCATATTATTTTGCAGATAAAGCTGAAATTTTCTTTAAGGTTGATAAATACACTCCATTTAAATGGACAAAACTTTTTTAAAATTGAATAATCCTCAAGAATTGATGCATACAGAAGCCATATAGGTAACAGGCCTCTGTATGCATACACTCCGATCAATGAAAATCAATATCCGAACTCTTCTTCAAGAATTTCATTCATTCCGTTGATAGCTTCTTCTGCTCCTTCATTGAAATCCACAGTGCCTTCCATTGCGGATTGAATGTATTCCAACACCGGTGCAAAGAAATTACCCGGATATGATTCTTTAAAATACGGCATTTGTTGCGGCAAGGTGTATTTCGATGCTTCCATTATCGTTGCCATGATCGCTGAACCACTATCAATCGCCGACTGCGCCGCAATATTATTGGCAAAGAACCGCTGGTCAACGGATGCCCAGCGCAGCATTGACTCACTATCGACCAGCTTCTTTCCCAGTTCATAAGCCAAATCGACATTTTTCCCGGTTCCCACGGCCATTAATTCGTAACCGCTGCGACCGCCTTTATCATCTTCCGTTGCGCCAGGCACTAACGCATAATCATAATCCGCATCGGATTGTCGGAACGTGATATCCGTCCATGGACCATCCACATAATAAGCCATCTGATTTCCAATAAACAAATCTTTGGATGCCTGATCGCTATTCCCGACTGAAGCGCAATATGGTTCAATAGCTTTTAAGAATTTTGTCGTTTCCGCTAATTTATCAGCGCTATAAGTTGTCACATTATTCTCAAAATCAATTACGGCTTCCTCAATTGAGGCGATACCTGCATACCAGGGTAAAAAGTCATTGAAGCTCAGCGTATTGTTAAATGTGCAATAAGCGCCGGTTGTTTCGTATATCTGCTTGCATTGGGAGATGAAATCATCCCAATCTTTAATCGGCTGATCGGGATCAATTCCCGCTTCTTCCAGAACTGTGAGATTACGGTATAAGACTTCTGCCCAGCCGGTATATGGCATTGAGTACAGCACTCCTTCTTCCGGGGTGTAATAATCGATAATCGTCTGATTGAACTGTGCACGCCATTCTTCCGGTTCTGCATACCATCGATCGTAAATATTTGTAATTCCACCATAGTTAGCTATTGGTGCGCCATCATATGCATTGGTTATAAACAAATCCGGCATCGTATCAGTCATTGCAGCGGTTGTTAATGACATCAGGAGTTCATCATCACCCATTCCCGTAACTTGAACTTTAACACCAGGATGTTCTTCTTCGAATTCCTTAATGGCGATATTGGTTTGCTCAATTAAATCGCCGGAACTAAATTCTGAAAAAGTCCAGAATTGCAGTGTGTAATCTTCAGCAGTTACGCCTGTATATAAAAGACAGGATACAACAAGCATTAGGACAACAAAGAAAAACCTTCTCTTATTCATAAAATTCTCCTTTTTATTGAATACTCAATTGGTAAGCCTTATAAATTTAGTTTATGAGTTGGAAATCATATGTCAATCCCATCAATGTTTTAATCATTCAAACTTTTTTGCCTTATTTTGAGCTTTAAATATTCGTTGTCTTTTTTTTTCTTTCCGCAAATATTCCTGGAATATGGCGAAAAATTAGACAAATTTCTGTTCGCAATGGTCGCAAAAAATACGCCGGCAATTAAAACATTTGCACACTTCTCAAACGATTAAAAAAACACATAATTACTTCAACGCAATGAAATTTAAATATTTCACGCAGCAAAAAACAAAATGAAAAATGCATTAAGGAGGATAAACGATGCTTTTAATAAAAAATAAAAGTCATTATTTGATGCTGGCCCCATTTTTTATCCTATTTTTCTTGTTTTTCTTATATCCAATCGGATATGGATTTTATACAAGTTTTCTCAAATGGGATGGAATTACAGAACCTGCATTTATTGGTTTGAGAAACTATCAAATCGTTTTACAGGGGAAATCCACACTTAAGGCATACTCCAACCTGTTAACATATGTCTTCATCACAGTTCCGTTATGCATCCTTACAGCTTTCATCCTAGCCCTGGTTGTGCAACATATCGGGAAGCGCGCCGGAAACGTATTAAAAAGCATCTATTTTCTACCTGCAGTAATACCTACCTATCTGGCAGCTTCAATCTGGCGCTGGATTTTGGCAAGCGATATCGGGCTTCTTAACTCTTTATTATCCAAACTGGGATTTTCGCAAATCAATTTTTTAACAGACCCCAAAGTAATGATTTTCTCGCTAATTATCGTTGATGTATGGTGCTCCGCGGGTTTTAACATGCTTATTCTCCTGGCTGGTCTCAACGATATCCCTGACCAATATTATGATGCCGCAAAAGTTGATGGAGCCAATAAATTCCAGGAAATAATTCACATTACGATCCCACAGTTATTTCCTTCATTATTTTTTGTAATCACATACGGGTTTATCTCCGCATTGCAGGTATTTGAAGTTCCCTGGATCCTGACCAGTTCATCCTATATGGAATACGGTGGAATCAAAAACGGATTACTGTTCCCGGTCATGGACATGCTTGGGAAAGGGTTCGGTTCCTTGAAATTCGGACAATCCGCTGCTTACGGTATTGTTCTAACAATTATGATCCTGATTTTTACCGCCGCCCAATTCATCCTACGGCGAAAACTAAAGAAATAGGAGGAAGACAAATATGAATACATATCTTCTACGCAGGAATTTCAATAGAGGTATCCTCTGGATTTTTGCTCTGATTTTCGCAGTTATCCTTTTTTTCCCGATCTATTGGATGGTTTGCATCGTTTTCAGTCCAACCGGTGTACCAATTGCATTAAATCCCCGCTTTTATCCATCCTCCTTCCTGGAAGGAATCGGGAAAATCAATCAAATCTTTGTAGAACGCAGTTTTCTAAGAGCATATCTTGTTTCTTTTATTTACTCGGGAATGTCGTGTATATTTGGTGCATTTGTCACATCAATGGCAGCTTTTGAATTCGCACTCTACAAATTTCGCGGGAAAAACTTCCTTTTTGGTATGGCTATGATTGCCTTACTCGTCCCGAAAACAGTTTTTCTCGTGCCATTGTATCTGTTTTGCGCAAAGGATTTAAATTGGCTGAATACATTCAAGGGGTTGATTGTGCCAGGAGTGGCTGACGCTTTCGGATTATTCATGCTAACCGAAAATATGAAGGGTCTCCCTCGGGATCTTTTTGATGCTGCATCGGTAGATGGTGCAAACCATTTTCAGCTATATTATAAAGTGGCTCTCCCTCTTTCTAAAAATATTATCGTCACGCTGATTATTTTAATTTTCATGCGAACATGGGGGAATTTGACATGGCCAATGATTATCGCATCGAACCAGCAATATTACACAGTTAGTCGGATCATTAATTGGTTCAATCAACCGGATACCTGGGTAACAACGGATAACATTATGGCCGCAAATTTCATGGCTGCAATTCCGCCTATCCTGATTTTCATTTTTTTCCAGCAATACGTGATGAAGGGTATAGCTTATACCGGGCTCAAGGAATAAACCCCATAACTGTCAAGAATTGATCCTAAAAATTTTAATGCTAAGGATGTGTGAGCAAATTATGGGAATAAAATCGCGAAACCTAGGGTATGCTGCGCTTCTTTTATCGGTATTATCACTCTCAATCGGACCGATAATTGTCAAAAGCATTAATGCACCAGGGATCGTAAGCAGTTTTTTCCGAATGACAATATCCGCTGCGGCATTAACGCCGCTTATGATGATCAAGGCATTCCAACAAGGGAACAGATACATTTCCCAAAGCCATTCTTATGATTTTTTACCTGTGTTTTTTATTCCTGTAACAGCAGGAATTGCATCGGCAGTTGATCATTCGCTTTGGTCGACCGCCGTTCGGTTAACCAGCGTAAGCAATGCCTCCGTATTAAACGGTATCGCTCCCATTTGGGTTTGCTTGTTCGCTTGGTTATTCTTGAAAGAAAAATTTAAAAAATCTTTTTGGTTCGGATTGTTATTCATTATTTGCGGCGCTTTTTCTATGGCCAATATCTTTTCAACCAATTTTAGCAACGGTTTTAATGTTGGAGATATTCTTAGCTTACTGTCCAGCTTTTTTTATGCGGTTTACTTTGTCATGACACAAATTGGACGGAGACATTATCCTGCGACCACACAAATGTGGTTATCACAGGTTTTTTGTGCGGTCACGATCGGCTTTTTTGTGTCGCTATGGAGTTCAGACGTGTGCTCTTCCGATCTATTCAGTTATTCAATCACCGGTTATTCAAAAGAAGAATATTTACGGTTCATATTATTGGGGTTGTTTAGCCAAACCGGAGGCTATTTTTTCTTCACAGTAGCACTTGGATGCCTACCCGCAACTGTGGTTAGTTTGTTTAGCAACGCAGTCCCCGCAGTTTCAGCCCTGATTGCCTCCATCGTATTAAAAGAACCTTTTCTGCCCCATCAAATCTTTGGTTGTATCGCAATATTTTTGGGAATTTTTGTTATCAATCAATCAAAATTAAATGGTTGAGATATTATACAAAGGAGAAATATGACATCACGAATTGACACCCTAAAGTTTTATGAATATTGCAGGATCCCGGTTGACGAACTGGAAAATCATCCAGATTCAAAAATAACATTTAAGCTCAAACAAACGGCGCTGGAAGTTGATCGCTGTGCCGCAAACATGATGGCAGATGAAGTGATCGAAAACAATAAAACAGATCGCATCACTCGTTGGGTTCTGCCTGTTGGCTTCCATGACCAGGTACATTTATTCGTTGACCGAGTAAACCGTGAAAGAATCAGTCTTAAAAATGTTTTTATAATTACGATGGATGATTATCTGGATTGGAATTGCCGCCCGTATCCCGAAGGACATCAATTCAATACTTCAGCGCGGTTTGAACGGGTTTTCTATGACAAAATTGATCCGGAATTGACAGTACCCGCCAATCAACGATTCCGGCCTTTATACAATAATTTGGATTTAGTGGATAACCTGGTAGATTCCTGGGGTGGACTGGATACGGTTTACGGAGGCTTAGGATTCCGCGGACTCGTAGCATTTTGCGAAGCGCCCTATTCTCCATGGTTCACAATTACCGAAGATGAATACTGCCAGATGAAAACGCGTATTTACCCGTTAAATGACGATACAACCATTGCTTATGCCGTCAGAAATTTAGGTGGGCTGACTCATATGCGGCCGCCTCTGGCTATCAGCATAGGGATGAAATCCATGCTCAAAACGAAGCGGTTGGTGTTAACAAGTACGACCGGCGAATGGAAACGCGCAGCGGTCCGCGCATTAATGTTTCTGGATCCGACAGTTGAATACCCCGCTACGCTTTTCCCCAATAAAGTTGATGAAGTGATTTTAGTTTGTGATCGAAACACGGCTGAAGCTCCGATTCAGTCGGATAACTTAAATAGTTGGTAATCCTATGAATAAGATACCAGATGTCGTTGTGATGGGATCGCACGCTGCCGGTACAGGCCAGGCACGCGTGCACAAACTTCCTTCGCCAGGAGAATCCATTACCGCTTGGAAGTTTAATATTATTAAAGATGGTGGCAAGGCCTCACACAAAGCAATGATCCTTTCCAAGTATGGCGTAAATGTCGGTTTTATTGGGATGATGGGAACTGACCAGCGATCCAAGATCGGTATTCAATGGCTGATTGATCATCATGTAAACATCGATAAACTACTTTTAGTGGACGATTATCGCATTTCCGAAGCCGGATCATTGATGCTCTTGGATGATAACGGCAACAACATGATTATTATGATTGAATCAGTGAAGAAACGTTTAACTTTTGAACAAGCTGAGCCATTAATCAAGGATTATAAGGATGCGAAGATTTTTATAACAGATTTTGAAATTCCTTTTGATACTGCCATGAAAGGGATCAAACTTGCCAAAGAACTAGGCATGTATACAGTTCTGAATCCGTCACCGATCCCGGATCAGCCGCTCGGCATTCTGGATTTTGTCGATTTAATTTGTCCAAATGAAACCGAAGCGAAAATGATGTTGGAAATCCCGCTTTCAGCTACGTATGACCCGCTAGACTTATGCGAAAGACTGATTAAACGTTATCAGGTTAGGCAAGTCGTCATAACACTTGGAGCTGATGGAGCGATTTATCATGACAAAGATGAAACCTGTTCTGTTCCGTCGTTAAAGATTAAAGCCGTTGATCCTTCAGGTGCAGGTGATAATTTTATCTCGAGCTTCCTATATGCACACAATATTTGTGGAAAAAGTATATCGACGGCAATGGACTGGGCAAATCATGCCGCAGCTTTAAGCGTTTCACGACCCGGAAGCATTGATTCCTTCCCCACAAAACAGGAGGTAGATGCCTTTACAATAGATTTCAATGAATATCATTAATAATTAAGGTTCAGGAATGTAAAAACAACCTCGAATAAAAAAAATACAATACCTGAGGGTATCCCGAAAGTCTAAGAACAAGACCTGTTTCTAGGCTTTTAAGGATCCTTCAGGAATTTTTTCAAAAATTTCAGATCCCAACTGTATTGTTATCCCGTTTCAAAAATCACATTCTCAGTGTAGAATAGATATCGCTTCGCATCCCATCAATCCTTGAAAGGATTCCTCAACATGGAACAACGGAAATATGGCCTGTTCACCGCAATTGCCATGATCATCGGCATTGTGATCGGCTCCGGTATTTTCTTCAAAAGCTACAACATCCTCTACTTCACGGGAGGAAATATATCCCAGGGCGTCATCGCGCTCAGCGTCGCAGCCGTCAGCATCGTTTTCGGCTGTCTGGCCGTCTCGGAACTTGCCAGCAGAACGGATAACGCGGGCGGCGTTATCACGTACTCGGATAAATTCTGGAACAAAAAGGTCGCCATCGCCTTCGGCTGGTTTCATATGTGGATTTATTATCCGACCCTGATCGCGATCATTGCCTGGATCGCCGGCGTCTACATCAACATTCTTTTCGGCTGGGAAAACACCATCGAACGGCAGGTTCTGATCAGCGTGATCGTGATTATCGCGCTATATACCTTAAACATGCTCTCAGCCAAACTTGGCGGGAGTTTCCAGCGCATTTCAGTCGTGATCAAAATGATCCCATTGGTCCTGTTCGGCATCGCCGGCATGATCTGGGGAAATCCGGGAGAAGCCTGGCGGACCACCATCACGGAAGGAACGTCCGGCTCCTGGCTGGCCGCCATTCCGGCAGTACTGTACGCATATGATGGCTGGATCGTCGCCACAACCATTTGCCACGAGATCAAGAATTCCAAGCGGAACCTTTACCTCGCCCTGATCATCTCACCATTGCTGATCCTGTTGCTCTATATCACCTATTTTGTCGGAATGAGTGCCTTTTTGGGGCCGGACCAAATCCTTGCGCTTGGAAATGACCATCTGGCAGTAGCAGCAACCAAATTGATGGGCAACGAATTTGGCGCGAAACTGATCATTTTGCTGGTCATCGTTTCCGTGTTGGGCACAGACAACGGAATGATCCTGGGGTTCATCCGCATGCCTTATTCCCTGGCGCTGCGCAAGATGCTGCCGGGATATGAGAAATACACAACCGTAGATCAAAAACACGGCGTTCCGGTCCGCTCCGGGGTGCTGTCTTTCGTGATCGCCATGGTGTGGGTGGCCGTCCATTACGTCACACAGAAATTCATCTGGACACATGGGCTGCATGACATCTCTGAAATCGCGATGGTCGTCAACTATATGCTCTACTTTACGCTTTATGCCGCCGTCATTAAACTGGCCATTCAGGGTGAAATTAAAAATGTGATCAAAGGCTGGATCATTCCGATCCTCGCCATGGGTGGCGCTTCGATCATTGTGCTTTCCGGCTTTCAGAATGAGTTGTTTGGCATTTTTCTGGTCATCTGTGCGATCATCATCGGAATTTCGCTGCTTTTTGCGAAACAGCATCCCGAAATTGAGACTGTTGATCCGGACACACTTGAAGAGGAAAAATCTCGACAAGAAATTTGATTTTTCAAGAAAGTGTCCTAGAGGATAGCATTATAAAAATCTCCTACACTTTTTCCACATAATCATCCTCTGCAGAATATCAGACCTGAAATGGACCTTGAGGGTCTCTCCGCCTCGAAAAAACCCGCGGATGTCCACGGTTTTTTTCGAGAGTCGAGATGACATCGGTTTTGATAATAATTTTTGCACAAAGTGCGAAAATTATTATCAAGGTTCCTCCATAGAGAAACACCACCCATAAAAAAAGAACGGCTTAGAATCAGGCTGTTCTTTTTTTACCTACTACCTGGCATTATTCTTGCAACATATCGGGTATAGATTTTGGAGTAAAAGGACCGCATGGCAAGCAAAGGAACTTCTTCAACCAACAGACCAAAACAGCTCGGCTTCCATTATTATGAGGACACCGATCATTATGATGAAGCGAGCCTGGATTACTGGCTGCCGAAATTGCAGGCGGCCGGAACCCGTTGGCTGGTTCTTTCGGTTACGGAAAATGTCGAAATTCCGGAAAACTTTATTCAGCGAATCGCGGCAGCCGGCATTGAACCGGTTATCACGCTGGGGCTCGCTTTGTCCGAACCGCTTCCTCTCGCCCTTTTCAGAGAACGCGTTGCCTATTATCGCAAGAGCGGAGCGCATTTAATTCGGTTTTTTGACCATCCAAACATGAAGGAAGCCTGGAGCGTGGAAGATTGGCTGAAGCCGGATCTCGTCGAACGATTCGTTGCGCTTTTCGTTCGTTATGCTGAGATTTGTCTTAGCCAGAAGATGATTCCGCTTTTCCCGCTGCTCCAACCGGGAGGCGATTACTGGGATATTTCATTTTTGAAAGCATCGCTGAAGATTCTGAAGACACAGCACAATGAAACAATTCTGCCCAATATCATCTTCTCCGCTGACGCGGGCTTTCAGGAACATCCGTTGGACTGGGGTGCGGGCGGCCCTGCTTCCGGTCGTTTTACCGCTGCGTATCACAGTGATCATACCGACCACAAAGGGTTCCATATCTATGAGTGGTACCAGGCCGTTTTGAAGCAGGAATTGAATAAAACAGTTCCAATGATCCTGTTCCACAGCGGACGCTGGAGCGACGCCACCGGTCCGTTCGACATTTCACCGAAGGAAGCGAAACAGCAATTGGTCCAAGTTCTTTCCATGCTGCAGCAACCAGGAACGGAACAGGCGCTGCCATCTTATGTGGTCGCCTGCAACCTGTACAAACTGCCGGTGGAATTTATGACCAACAAGCGCTATCAGGACGAAGCTGCCCTTTCCGGCCGGGTCAATCGAGGCGTCATGCTTCGAAACGTCTTCCACAAAGAACCACAGGTTGCCACACAGAAGATTGCAAAAAGTGTTTCTTCGGAAATCGGAGAATTGTTCTGGCGGGGACTGTCTGCGGTGGCGCCATTCTTTTATGGCGAAGGGAAAAAACTGATCCGGATCATTGCCGAGAATTTTGTCAAAATTGTCCGCTCACTGATCGCGATTTTTCTGCGCGGGGAGAATTTCTCGACTTATTTTCTGCTTCCGGACACAGAATCGCTGTTGACTGAAGAACAACGGGAGATCATCAACCGTTTTTCCGGACGCAAAAACATCAAAACCGGAAAGAACCTGAACGAAGCGTTGACAGTTCCGAAAGTGATTTTGCTCAATGATATTTCGCTCTATCCAAAAAACATCATCCGGCAATTGCGTTTCAACAATTGTCAAATCCATACTGTATCTGTTTCGCAAAACGGAAAGCAATGAGGTAATCCAATGAACAGCATTTCGAATTCAAATCACGACAAAGAGATTATTTACAATAAACCGGTCATCAAAGTTATCGGGCTGGGCGGAGGCGGAGGTAATGCTGTCAGCCGGATGATATCAAAAGGATATACCGATGTTGAATTCATCGCCGCCAACACGGACGCTCAAGCGCTGGATCAGAACAAAGCGCCGACCAGGATCCTGATCGGTCCGCACGTTTCCGGCGGCATGGGCGCCGGCGGGAAACCGGAGATCGGCGAACAGGCAGCGTTGGAGAGTGAAGCCGAAATCCGTCAAGCGCTGCAGGGCGCGGATGTTGTCTTTCTGACGGCCGGAATGGGCGGCGGAACCGGATCCGGCGCGATCGGTATCGCCGCGGAAATTGCCAAAGAGATCGGTGCGGTGACAATTTCGGTTGTCAGCACCCCTTTCTCCTTTGAATCCGGCCGGCGTATTCAAAATGCCCGCACTTACTTGAATAAACTGGCAGCCCATTCGGACACGCTGATCACCATCCCCAATGACCAGCTTCTGAAAATCGTCCCCAGGAACCTTTCACTGAAAGAATCGTTCGAAATCGCGGATGATGTGCTGCGCCAGGGTGTGTTGGGAATCAGCCAATTGCTGACCAACGTCGGCGAGATTAACGTCGATTTTGCTCATATCAAAAACATGATGCTGAACGGCGGCGGGTCGCTGCTCACCATTGGGTACGGAAAAGGGCCCGAGAAAATCTCCAAAGCTATGTATCAGGCGCTGAACCATCCGCTCCTTGAACACCTCCCAATCGAGAACGCTACCGGAATCATCGCCAACTTCACCGGCGATGAAAACCTGACTTTCAGCGAAGTGATGGAAGGGATGGGCTATCTGCAGAAATTATCGAATTATCAGGCCGAAATCATCCCTGGTCAGATTATCGATAACAATTTGAATGATGAAGTCGAGATCATCCTGATCGTAACCGGTATGGCGTCCACCCCGTTGGAGTCGATGAACAACCCAAAGCAAATTCCGCTTAAGCTGCCATCGGAAGAGAAAATTGTACGAGCGGAACCTGTTAAAGCTGCTGAATTCAAACCTGCCATTCAAATCATCAGAGAAGAAGCGGAAGTTTACGAAACAGCCTATGCAACCGCATCCGTCGCCTCCGGTCGCACGGAAAACACCGCCGTACCGTCATCGGATACCCGATCCGAAACCAGAATTGACCCGACGGTTGCACCGGTGAAACATGAAGTTTCCGCAGCGGCCGAAGCAGCGTTTGAAACATTCATGTCACCGCTCGGCTTGAGCGGCATCACGCCGGCCACGCTTACCGTTCCAAGAGAAAATCCGGAGATGGATAAGCAGCAGGATTTGGATGTACCAACCTTCATCCGCCGGAAAATGTAGGTTCTTAAGCAGGAGTACCTGGAAATGGCGACGCTGAAAATCGACGGTATTAATAAGAAAATTTATCAGGACTACCCGGAGTTTAGAAACGTCAGCCCGAAGAAAACAGGGCAGACGGATGGGAATACAGTTCTGGTTTATGAAAAGAACGAGAAAACCGCAGACGGACATACCATCAAGCTTCTGTTGCGGGTGACTGTGGATGCGGAAGGAAATATTCTGAAAGTGTCCGCTTCAAGATAGTAATAAAGAACGGAGCCGCATAAAACTTGCGGCTCCGTTCTTTATTACTGAAAGGTTCGTAACTGAGGTTATTCTTCCTCTGACTCCCCGTCACCATCCTCTGACTCATTCAAATCTTCTTCATTCAAATCTTCTTCATCCAGATCTTCTTCCAGATCATCCACATCCAATTCCTCAGGCAGATCGTCTTCTTCGAAATCCGGCAGCGTCGCGGCAGGCAGTTCACTTTCCGGGATGCCGTCCAGAATCGCGTCCGCGTCATTGCTGGTTACAGCCGCAACCGTATCATCATCCACCAGACGAACCAACCGGACACCACGCGCGGTACGGCCCTTTACCGGAATCACAGCTCCCTTCAGCCGAATCACATTCCCGCTGGAGGTGATAAACGTCACGTCATCATTCTCCTGCAGCACTTTCGCGGCAATCACATTCCCGGTCACATCCAGCATATTCTTATTCGTAATCATCACCCCGCCGGTGGCGCGACCGTGAGGCGGCACGCCCTTGACCGGTGTCCGTTTCCCGATCCCTTTTTCACCGACCACCAGCAAGAAATCGTCCTCGGAAGTCACATCCACGCTGGCAAGCCGGTCGTCAGCGGCGATGCGCATCCCGCGCACCCCACCAGCTGTCCGCCCCATCGAGCGAACCTTCGTCTCGGCAAAACGCAGCCCTTTGCCCTTCTCAGTCGCCATGATCACATACTGGCGGCCATCAGTCTGCAGCACCCATTTCAGCTCGTCGTCCGCATCCAGGCGGATCGCGATCATCCCATTGGTGCGAACATTGGCATAATCTTTCAGCGCATTGCGCTTGATTTTTCCGTTCGCGGTCACCATAACCAGGAAGTCCTGCGGAGAAAATTCGGAAATCGCCAGCAATTCCGTGACCTTTTCTTCGGGAGCCAAATTGATGACGTTCACCACCGGGGTTCCTTTATCGGTCCGGCCGCCTTTGACAATGCGGTATACCTTTTCCGAATAGACCCGTCCCTGATTCGTGAAGAACAGGACAGTATCCAGTGTATTGGCAAAAACCAGCTTGGACAGCGCATCTTCTTCTTTTAAACCGTGACCAGCCACACCAATTGCGCCGCGGTTATAAGTGCGATACACATTTGCGTTGACGCGCTTAATGTAACCGCGTTCCGTCAGCGTGATAAACACCGACTGTTCGTCGACCAGATCACTTTCCGAGAGGTTTTCAATGGCGTCCGCCTCAATCGTCGTGCGGCGCTCATCGCCGAATTTCTTGGTCAGCTCATCCGTTTCCTGATTGATAACCGCCAGCTGTTTCTTCGGATCCGCCAACAGCGCGTTCAGTTCTTCGATCCGAGCCATCAGCTCCTGCTGTTCCTGTTCAATCTTGAACCGTTCCAGCGCCGAAAGCCGGCGCAACTGCAGATCCAGAATCGCTTGCGCCTGCAATTCAGACAGGTTGAAACGCTCCATTAACTCATTGCGAGCCGTTTCGGTGTCCTTTGCCGCTCGAATCAGCGCAATCACTTCATCCAGATTCGCCAGTGCAATCAGCAGCCCGTCCAGAATATGGGCGCGGGCTTTCGCTTTATCCAACTCAAACTGGGTCCGGCGTTGGATTACTTCCAGGCGATGCTCTATAAAGATTTGCAGCGCCTTTTTAAAGGAAAGCGTACGGGGCTGGTTCTCTACCAGCGCCAACAGCTGCACACCAAAGGTTGATTGCAGGAGGGTATGCTTATACAGCAGATTCAAGACCTGCTTCGGCTGCCCGTTCCGCTTGAGTTCAATAACGATCCGCATTCCGGACCGGTCCGATTCATCGCGCAGG
>CALCQT010000397.1 GCA_937894825.1 uncultured Anaerolineaceae bacterium | reverse complement strand
AGCATATTGCCTTAAGTGCAAAGATAAACGAGAAATTCAAAACCCGGTCGCCTCATTTACACAAAATGGGGCGCCGATTACGAAAGGGGTCTGCGGCGTTTGCGGCACGAAGTTGAGCCGGATGGGGAATACGGAAGCCCATGCGGGTCTGGAGAAACCGGTGGTTGAGAAAACTGCCGCGGACAGGAGCGCTGCCGAAAAAAAGAGTAAAAATACCAACGGACGGATCAAAACCGGCGTGAAATCAGCCAAAAAGACGGCTGCAAAAGGGACCGCGGGGCGGAATGGGACGGCGAAGACGTCTGCGAAAACTGCCGCGAAAAACGGCCGGAAAACTGCCGGCGGCGATAATGGCGCCGGGAAAGGGTCCGGACAGGAACTGGTGATTGTCGAATCTCCGGCCAAGGCGCGGACAGTCGGTCGGTTTTTGGGTAAAAAGTACGCGGTTCGCGCGTCTGTGGGCCATGTGCGGGATTTGAAAAAATCAACGCTATCGGTCAACGTCGAAAATGATTTTGAGCCGGAATACCGGGTGCCGAATGAGAAACGTCCGCTGGTCAAGGAACTGACTGCCATGGCGAAGAACGCCAAGCGGGTCTACCTTGCAACCGACCCTGACCGCGAAGGTGAGGCGATTGCCTGGCATCTGCTGGAATCGGCTCAAATTGACCCGGAGCGGGTTGAACGGGTGGTTTTTCACGAAATTACAGAACCCGCGATCGCGTCCGCTTTTCAGCATCCGCGTGAGATTGATATGAATCTGGTTGACGCCCAGCAGGCGCGGCGGGTTTTGGACCGGTTGGTTGGTTATAAACTCAGTCCACTGTTGTGGGCCAAAGTGCAAGGGCATCTCTCCGCCGGACGGGTGCAATCCGTCGCGGTGCGTCTGATCGTCGAGCGGGAACGGGAGATCGAGAATTTTGAACCGCGCGAATATTGGACTGTTACGGTGGAATTGCAGCCGGAAAATGTGAAAGGGACCTTTTTCTCCCGTCTGGTGAAAGTAGACGGGCAGGACCCGGAGCTTTCCACCGAAGCCGATGTGCAGGCACACCTGGGGAATCTGGAAAAGGCTGCCTATGTGATCCGAAATATCAAAACCGGATTGCGCCGCCGGCGTCCAGCCGCACCTTTCACGACTTCGACATTGCAGCAGGAAGCCTCCAAACGGCTTGGTTTCACAGCCAAACGCACGATGGCTATCGCGCAGCAGCTGTATGAAGGGATTGATCTTGGCGCGGATGGCAGCACCGGTTTGATCACCTATATGCGTACGGACTCGACCAATATTGCCGAGGGAGCGCAGCAGGAAGCGCGTGAGTATATCCGGGGACGTTACGGTGAGCCTTATCTGCCGAAGACCGCACCGCAGTATCGCACGCGGTCAAAGGGCGCGCAGGAAGCGCATGAAGCGATCCGCCCGACCGGCATTCGCCGTACGCCGGAAGGCGTGAAAGAATTTTTGGGGCGGGATCAATTGAAACTATATCAGTTGATCTGGCAGCGCTTTCTGGCTTCGCAGATGGAAGAAGCTGTTTATGACACGATGACGATCGAAGTGGAAGCGAACGAGCAGGCCTTGTATTTGTTCCGTTCTTCCGGCTCCAAATTGCGTTTTCAGGGTTTTCTGGCTGTCTATGAAGAAAGTATGGACGAAGACGCCAAGACAGACGACATGGAGAATACCATTTTCCCGGACGGTCTGTTTGAGGGCCAACGACAGACCTGCGTTCAGTTGCTGCCGGAGCAGCATTTTACCCAACCCCCGGCCCGCTACACAGAAGCGACGCTGGTGAAGACACTGGAGGAGTACGGCATTGGCCGGCCTTCTACCTATGCCTCCATTCTGTCGACCATCCAGACGCGCGGCTACGTTGTGCGGGAAGCGAAACGCCTGTATCCGACGGAGATCGGCATGATTGTGAATGATCTGCTGGTCAAAAGTTTCCCGTCGGTGGTTGATGTCGGGTTCACTTCGTTCCTGGAGGATGATCTGGATAAGGTTGCGGAAGGGGACAAGAATTGGCGCTCGGTTGTCAAAGAATTCTACGACACGTTTGAACCGGCGCTGGAGATTGCGCAGAAGGATCTGCCGACCACCAAGCCGGAACCGGAGAAAGCCGGTCGGGCCTGTCCGTTGTGCGGGAAGGATCTGCTCATTCGGAATGGCCGTTTCGGCAAGTTTATTTCCTGCAGCGGTTTTCCCGCCTGCCGTTATACGGAGCCGATTTTGCAGACGCTCGGCATCCCCTGCCCGGAATGTGGCAAGGACTTGGTGGTCCGGCGCTCGAAAAACGGTCGCACGTTCTATGGCTGTTCTGCTTATCCGGAATGCCAGTTTACCTCATGGAAGAAACCTGTCAAAATGCCCTGCCCGAATTGCGGCGGGCTGATGGTACGGCTCAATAAGTCGAAGGTGCAGTGTATCCGCTGCCAGACGGAGGCGGAGAATCCCGAAGAGTAGTGGGAGCCACCGCGAAGCGCCCTGGCAGGGTTGGCCTCCCCTACAGCGCCGGAATCAGTTAGAATTGAGATACAAATTCCGCTGGTGATTATTTCGCCAGGACTAATGAGGCACAGGAGGCTGGATGAAAGATAAGATCGTCCAATTTGTAAACAGGAAACCGCTGCTGTCCGGCTTGATCGGAGGGTTTCTGCTTTACCTGCTGCTGAGCGGATTGATTCAGGTGTTGCCGTTCGGCACTGCGGAGACGCCATTTAAAAATGCCGCACCGGTTCTGAAAGAGGATTATCTGCGTCTGGCGGTTCGAGACTATGCTGTGGACTCTGATCCGGATCGGGCTGCCTGGCGGTTTTCCCAACTTGGCGGAGACGGTGACCGTCTGCTCTTGCTGCTGAAAAAGGATGCGTTGACGGATCCGGCGGCTTTGCTTCGTTTTTCGGATGCCGTGACTGAAAACGGATTTCCGGTTGCCGCGAAGCAACTCCCGAACGCAGCTGAACAATCTCCCCAGAACGCAACTGCGCCGCTAGAAGCTGGCGGCGCAGGGATTCCCCCGGTGGGGATTGTCTTTATTGTCTTGATCATCCTGATCCTGTTGTGCCTGCTCTTCCTATATTTCTTTTC
>CALCQT010000396.1 GCA_937894825.1 uncultured Anaerolineaceae bacterium | reverse complement strand
CCTCGCTTATGAAGGCGATGCGGATGCATTCTTCAGTGTCGAAGCCGCCGATTCCGGCGCGAAATCGATCACAGCCGCCGCGAAAGACACCTTCATCTCCACCGAAGCCGCAAACGAGCCCGAACTGGCCGCCGGCATCCCGAACATCAGCGGGATTAAAAAATTGGATGATTATACCGTTGAAGTCGTTACCAACGGTTATGAAGCCCCGGCAATTTACCAGATTTTCGGTGTCCGTGCCGCACCGCTGCACTATTACGGCGACGGCAATTACGACTATGAAAACAATAACTTCGGTCATCCTTACGGCGATCTGAGCGGTGTTAAGGCCAAAACAACGGAACCGCTGGGCATGGGCCCCTATAAATTCGTCAAATACGAAAACCGAGTCGTTTATCTCGAAGCCAATCCGAATTATTTCCTGGGCGAACCCAAGACCAAATATGTACAATTCAAAGAAAGCAATGATGCTGAATTTGTCGCCGGTATCGCGACCGGTACGATTGATTCCGCGAACGTGAATGGCTCCAAGTCAAACTTCAACGATATCGCCAGTTACAATGACAACGGCGAAATCACCGGTAACGTCATCAGCACATATCTGGTTGACAACCGTGGTTATGGTTATATCGGCTTAAATGCTTCCACCATCCTGGTTGGCGAGGATCCGGCTTCAGCCGAATCCAAAGACCTGCGCAAGGCGATCGGCACCGTGTTGGCGGTCTACCGCGACGTGGCCTATGACAGCTACTACGGCGAAGCCGCTTCTGTCATTCAGTACCCGATCTCCAACACATCCTGGGCCGCGCCGCAGCCGACCGACCCCGGATACAAGAACGCCTTCTCCACCGATGTTGATGGCAACCCTATATATACAGACCAGATGGGTTCCGACGAGCGTTATGAAGCAGCAATTGCTGCCGCGAAAGGCTTTCTGGTTGCCGCCGGCTACACCTTCGATGAAGCTACCGGTTTGCTAACCGCTGCACCGGAAGGTGCCAAGCTGAGTTATGAAGTTCTCATCCCCGGCGAAGGCACTGGCAACCACCCGTCCTTCCAGGTCCTGACCGATGCCTCCAATGCACTGGCCACCATCGGTTTTGAGTTGAAAATCAATGATCTCACCGATACCAGTCTCCTTTGGGAAATCCTCGACAGCGGCAAACAGGAACTTTGGTGCGCCGCCTGGCAATCCACAGTGGACCCGGATATGTACCAGATCTATCACAGTTCAAGTATCACCGGACGCGGTGGCGCTGAATCCAACCGTTACTTCGTGGATGATCCGGAACTGGATCAGTTAATTATTGACGCCCGCCAAAGTGATGATCAGGCCTACCGCAAGGAAATTTATAAAGCGGCGCTCGACATCATTGTCGATTGGGCGGTTGAAGTTCCGGCGTACCAGCGCCAGAATTCAGTTGTTTTCAGTACCGAACGGGTTGACAACGCAACCGTTACCCAGGATATCACCACTTTCTATGACTGGGATTACGACATCCAGAACCTGCAGATGATTGCTCAGTAAAGCAATCTGAGGACCATCGTTGCGTGCAAACGGTTAGTAAACAGAATACTGATCGGAGAACAGCTAATTTTTGCTGTTCTTCCGATCAGTACGATCCAAGCTGTGACTCAAATCTCAGGGAGCAACCTGAGTAAAAAAAAGATCGACCAAACCAGATGGAAGTATCGCTCAGGATACAGCCATCTGGTTTTCAGTCACGCTTTTTCCTGCCTTCATCCTGTTGAACGCAACGTGCTGAAAAGGCTCCCATGACGAAATACCTTTTAAAAAGATTTCTTTACTCGATTTTCATCGTCGTCTTCGGCTCGTTATTGGTTTATTCTGTATTGAGATTGTTGCCGACCTCTTATTTTGAAAAAATCGCTCTCGAGCGAGCACAAGCGCCAGGCGCGCCCAGTTATGCCGAAATTCTGTCCTCATTGAACAAAATCTACGGAATGGACACGGATATTGTCAGCGGATTCATAAAATGGGGGAAAAACGCCATTCAGGGCGATTTCGGTGTTTCCTGGGAATATAGCATCCCTGTGGTTGAAAAATTCAAACAGGTCATCTGGTATTCGATCTTCCTCAATATCGTAACACTGCTGATACAGACGTTTATCTCAATCCCGCTGGGGGTGCTGGCGGCCCGCAAACAGTACAGCAAAACGGATTATTTTGTGACTTTTGTTTCGATCGTCTGTATCTCGATGCCGACTTTCTTTTTGGCCACCATTCTGAAATATATCTTTTCGGTAAAACTGGGCTGGTTTGATCTCTTCGGCATTGTCGGACGCTACTATGAACAATTGGACATCTGGGGCAAAATTTTAGACATGGCAAAACACCTGGTGCTTCCCGTTACCACGCTGGCCATGCTGAACATCGGCGGACTGATGCGCTTCACCCGTACCAACATGCTGGAAGTATTAAACGCGGATTACATCCGCACCGCCCGCGCCAAAGGATTATCCGAAAATGTGGTCATCAACAAACATGCTTTCAGAAATACCATGATCCCATTGGTCACTTATTTCTCCTATCTGATTCCCAATATGTTTACCGGTTCCTTCATCACCGAGACACTGTTCCAGATTCCCGGCATCGGGTATATTTCTTATTACGCGCTGATCCATGGCGATATTCCCTTTGCGATGTTTTATTCCGTCCTGATCATCATCCTGACCCAGGTCAGTCTGCTGGTCGCCGACTTTATGTACGCGGTCGTTGATCCGCGCGTTCGAATCGATTAACAGGAGCGGGAACAATGACTGAAAACAAAACTTTCCACACAGATCCCGACGAAGTAAAGGATCCCAACGCCATCCAACCGGAAATTCATCTTGATGACGTCCAACGAGTCAAGGTGTTATCGCCGACCATGCTGGTTTTAAAACGTTTTTTGCGCAATCAATTAGCGATCCTGGGACTGGCCATTCTGATCTTTATGTTTGCATTCTCTTTTCTCGGCGGTTTGTTCAGTCCCTACCGCCAGCAACAGGTGTTTCGCAAATATGAATTAATCCCGAAAGAGTATGCGGCAGCGGCAATTAATAAGGACCTGCGCTATATCGTACAGACGGGTGAAAACTTCTCAGGTCCTTCTTTAGCTCAATTTGTACTGGCAAAAAACAAGGGAGAACCGGTCTTCAGCGCCGGCGACAGGGATTATTCCTACACCGAAAAAGGTGAAGATTTTTATCTTATCTCCGAATTAAAAGTCTTGACTGATGTGATCGTTTTAGCAGGCAATGGGCGTTTTACGCCGGCGGCAGGCGTTGAGCTCACTGAAGATTTCCAGACAGCCGCTTTGGAAGCACTTAAGTCAAGCCAAACAGCATTTGAATATGGAGACGATGAATATTTTATCTCACGCAACGGTAAAATGAACACCATTTCCGTGGCTCATGAGATCGCGCTGGCGACAAAACTTGTTTTTGCCGCTTATGAACCGGAGGCACAACCTTTACTCAACAGTCTTGACTTTGTCGAGCAGGCACAACTCGCGCTGATCAACGATGCGGACAGTTTCGCAGTAGGAGGGGTCTTATACCGGATCGTAATCGACGAAGATTCCGCGATCATCTATCGCAGCCAGGATGACGAGGATCATCCGTTTGCCTCCGTCTCAAATATCATCGTCAACCCGATCTCTCCGGATATCTTCCTTTCCGTAGATTTCAAGAGGACACTCAATGAGGCGATTGCCGAAGGCAAAACGACGTTTACCGCCGTTACACAGAATGGGACAGAGGAAACCTTTACGATAAACCGGGTGCATGAAACGTATACGGTCTATGCGCAACGCACATCCCAATTGATCGATATGTACGCCCCACCCTCCAATGAACATCTGCTGGGAACCGACGGCAACGGGATGGATGTGCTGACACGCCTGATGTACGGGGGACGGATCTCCTTACTGGTCGGATTTGTGGTTGTCTTTTTCGAAGTTATTCTCGGTGTGCTTATCGGCGGTGTTGCCGGTTTCTTTGGCGGCATTATTGATACGATCCTGATGCGCATAGTCGATCTTTTCAATTCGATCCCGTTTTATCCGATCGTGATCATCCTCGGCTCCGTGATGGATACGCTGAAGGTGAACCCCTACGCCCGGATTTTCATCCTGATGACAGTACTGGGTCTTCTCGGTTGGACAAACATTGCCCGCGTTGTCCGCGGCCAGATCCTCTCACTGCGTGAACAGGATTTCATGGTTGCAACGGAAGCGACCGGCATTCGCATCTCACGACGCATATTCCGCCATCTGGTGCCAAATGTCATGCCGTTGTTGATCGTTCAGGCCACGCTGGCACTCGGCAACATTATCATTATTGAAGCGACGCTCTCTTTCCTCGGACTGGGAGTCAAATACCCGATCGCGTCCTGGGGAAACATCATCAACGCCGCCACCAATCTGCACGTCATGACCAGCTACTGGTACGTCTGGATTCCAGCCGGTATTCTGATCGTCCTGACTGTGCTTGGCTTCAACTTTGTCGGCGACGGGTTGCGTGACGCGTTCGATCCGAAAATGAAAAGATAGAAAACAGGATGGAAGAATGACAGATTCCATAAAAACGAGTTCAACTAAGAAAAATCCAAATTATATTTCCGCCAGTGAATCGCGGAAAATCTCAAGTGAGAATCGCCGCATCACCGATGCGCTTGAAAAAAAGTACAACCGGAAACATGTACCGGAATCGGAATATTTGACCACCATGAAGGATCCCAACAACACGGTCGAATTTGACGATTTGCACACCTATTTCTTCACCGATATCGGAACCGTGCGCGCCGTCGACGGCGTGTCCTTTGCGGTCCCGCAGGGGAAGACCGTCGGGATCGTCGGCGAGTCCGGCTGCGGAAAGTCCGTCACCAGCCTGTCGCTGATGCAGTTGGTTCAGCGGCCGCAAGGACAGATTGTCCGGGGACAAATCCGCTTCAATCTGGGCGATAAAGCATATGATATCGCCAAAATGCCAGGCAATATGATGGAGAAGATCCGTGGGAACGAAGTCTCCATGATCTTTCAGGAACCGATGACCAGCCTCAATCCGGTATTCCGGATCGGCGACCAGATCAACGAAGTCATTATGCTGCATTACCCGGAGAAATCCGAAGCGGAAGTCCGGGACCATTCGCTGCACATGCTGGACCTGGTCGGAATTGCCAACCCGGAAGGCATTTACATGCGCTATCCACACGAATTATCCGGCGGGATGCGCCAGCGCGTGATGATTGCGATGGCCATCGCCTGCGATCCCAAGCTGGTGATCGCGGACGAACCGACCACGGCGCTGGACGTGACGATCCAGGCGCAAATTCTGGATCTCTTCCGCAATTTGAAAGAGAAAATCAACAGTTCCATTATGCTGATCACGCATGACCTGGGTGTCATCGCGGAAATGGCAGATTTCGTCGTGGTGATGTATGCCGGCAGGATCGTTGAAAAGGGCACCGCGAATGAGATTTTCCTGCATCCGGCCCATCCTTACACAGTAGGTCTGATGGCTTCGAAACCGGTGGTCAACCGAAAAGTTGACCGGCTGTACAGTATTCCCGGCTCGGTACCCAGCCCGATTCATATGCCGGATTATTGTTACTTCCGTGACCGCTGCGACCGTCGTTTTGACATGTGCAACGGCCCGTACCCGGCGGAATTTCAGCTTTCGGATACGCACAAAGTCAGCTGTTATCATTATCGGGACGGGGCAGCCTCGAACAGAGCCTTGCACAATAATGGGTTCGAAATCCTGAACTGAAGGGATATTGGATGAACGATAACAACACAATGTTGGAAGTAAAAAATCTGCAAAAATTTTTCCCGATCAAATCGGGCTTTTTCGGCCGGGTAGTCGGACAGGTCAAAGCCGTGGACGGCGTGAGTTTCTCAATTGAGCGCGGTAAGACCATGGGATTGGTCGGCGAATCCGGTTGCGGTAAAACCACCGTCGGCAAGACCATCTTACGACTGAACAGCAAAACCGGCGGTGAAGTGTATTTCAATGGAAAGGAAATTTTCGGGCTCGGAAATGCCGAAATGCTGAAAATGCGTCCGCACATGCAAATCATTTTTCAGGATCCTTATTCCAGCCTGTCCCCGCGCTTGCCGGTGGGGGAAATCATCGGTGAAGCGGTTCGTGAGCATCAGATCGTGCCGCCGAATGAATTCGACGATTATGTTACCCGCATCATGCAGGCTTGTGGTCTGCAGGAATATCATAAGGACCGCTATCCGCATGAATTCTCCGGCGGTCAGCGGCAGCGCATCTGCATCGCGCGCGCATTGGCCTTAAATCCGGACTTTGTGGTGTGTGACGAACCGGTTTCAGCGCTGGACGTCTCCATTCAGGCGCAGATCATCAACCTGCTTGAAGACTTGCAGAAAGAATTCAACCTAGCCTATTTATTCATCTCACATGATTTGTCGGTTGTGCAGCATATCTCCGACACGGTCGGTGTGATGTACCTGGGAAACCTAGTTGAATTCGCCAATAAGGATGAAATTTTCTCCAACCCGCTTCATCCTTATACCAAAGCGCTGTTCAGCGCAATCCCGATTCCCGATCCGACCGTTCGGCGAAACCGGATCATCCTGGAAGGAAGCATCCCATCACCAGCCAATCCGCCATCCGGCTGCAAATTCCACACCCGCTGCACCTACGCGATGGAACGCTGCAAAGTAGAAGTTCCGGTACAATTGGATAAAGGCAACGGACACATGGTTGCCTGTCACTTATATGATGACAATTCGGGTTCGGAAAAACAACCGGAGACAGACGAGGCTTCATTCCGAGCCATTGGTGAGCAATATGATAAAGCAAATGAAAATAAAACAGAATCAAATCCCGCGTGATAAAGGTCATGATGACGGCCATACAGTAGCAGACATGAACATCGCGGGAATGCCCTGGTATCAGGAAAACAGGCCCGGGATGTCGCCAGTCCGGCAACCGCAGCCGGGGAATCCTCCCGGTTGGAAAGAATCCCTCCATGCCATGGCCGGGATCTGGAAAGCCGGTTTTCTGCTCACGGGCATTTATTCGGCCGTTCTCATCCTGGTCGTTTTATTTCTGATCACAGTCTGGAGCTGAACCGGATTACTGACAACCGCAGTTCATCTTTTCAGGAGAATAATCATGAAA
>CALCQT010000395.1 GCA_937894825.1 uncultured Anaerolineaceae bacterium | reverse complement strand
AACCGCGCATCGAAACGGGTATCGGGGAGCTCTCCCAGGTGCTGGGCGGCGGGATCGTCCCCGGCTCGGTCATCCTGATCGGCGGGGATCCGGGCATCGGCAAATCCACCCTGCTGCTGCAGACGGCGCTGAAAATCGCCGAAAAAGGGCGCGTCCTCTATGTGTCCGGCGAAGAGTCCGAGCGCCAGATCAAGATGCGGGCAGCCCGGCTGATTGGAACCGATCCGAACACGAACAAAATCCCGGATCAGTTATACCTCCTGACCGAAACCAACATGGATGCCATTTTTGAGCAGGTGCGGCAGCTGAATCCGACCTTCCTGATTGTCGATTCCATTCAGACCATGCAGCTGCCCGAGCTCGAAGCGACGGCGGGTTCCGTTTCACAGGTGCGTGAATGCGCCGGACAGTTGCGAGAACTGGCCAAGAAAACCGGCCTCACCGTCTTCCTGATTGGTCACGTGACCAAGGAAGGGATGATTGCCGGTCCGCGCATTCTGGAGCATATCGTGGACACTGTCCTCTATCTGGAAGGAGACCGCTTCCTCTCGCTTCGGCTGCTGCGCTCCGTAAAGAACCGTTATGGATCGACCTCCGAAGTGGGCGTTTTTGAAATGGTTGAAAACGGCCTGGCCGAGGTCCGCAACCCGTCTGAAATTTTTCTGGCGGAACGCATGATCAATTCGCCCGGTTCGGCCATCGTCGTCACGATGGAAGGCACCCGGCCCATTCTGGTCGAAATCCAGGGGCTGACGAACAACAGCGCCTTTGGAAATCCGCGCCGCACACCGATCGGGATCGATCTGAACCGGCTGCAGCTGATCGGGGCGGTCATTTCGCGGCGGGTTGGGGTTCCGCTGGGAGAGCAGGACATTTTTGTCAATGTGGTGGGAGGGTTGAAGATTTCCGAACCGGCAGCCGACCTGGCTATTGCCGCGGCGATCGTCTCTTCGGTGAAAAATCAACCGATCCGGGCCGATGCCGTGCTGGTCGGCGAGATCGGGCTGTCCGGCGAGCTGCGCGGCGTTGGGAAGACCGCTGCCCGCCTGAAAGAGGCCGCGAAACTGGGCTTTAAAATGGCCGTCATCCCACGCTCCCTGCGAAAAGCAGAAAAATATCCGCCGGAACTGGAAATCATCGAAGCCCGTTCTCTGCGGGAAGCATTGCAGGTGGTATTGCTCCCCGCAGCGCGCGATCAACAGGCTTAACTGATCAGGCAACTGGCATAAAGCCGCAGCGTGTCGCCGCCGGCGACGCGCGATCAACAGGCAACATAGCCTTAAGAAAGAGGAAAAATGGAAAAATCTATTTTCGGAAAAACGCAAATCGCCAACCCCGCTGCGGCGATCGCCCAACTGCGGAAAAATCATGCTCTGGAACACGCTTCAATTCACGTGCTGGCAAAGAAAAACAGCCGCAAAACGATTTCAGGCTATTCATTTTTTAATGGGTTTTGGCTGTTTGGAGAGCTGAAAATCCAGGATGTTCAGGAGGCCGTTGACGGGGCCATCGCCCGGCTGCGCAACGGTGAAAAGCAGCTGGCCATCCATCCGGGCTGCGGCACCAACCTGATGATCAGCGGACTTTGCACCGCGGCCGGCGCACTGGCCGTGTTATCCGGCGCTGACACAGCCCGGAAAAAGGCCGACCGCTTCCCAACCTTGATTGCGGTCAGCAGCTTGATGATCACATTGTCCCGCCCGTTGGGGTTTCAGGCCCAAAAGCATGTCACCACGGATCCGGACATGCACGGCATGTGGGTGACCGGAATCAATTCAAGCGAACTCTTCGGCTTGCCCTGCTTTTTTGTCGAAACACATTTTTCACCGGATCGGGCGTAAATAACGTGACAGAAACCCCCAATATTCATATTTTGCATGGCGACGATGAAGAAGCCATCGGGCAGAAGATCGCCCAAATCCGCCGTCAGCAGGAGAAAACCGGACTCAGCGAATTGAATTTCTCTGTACTGGATGGCAAAAGCCTGTCCGGGGATGATTTTTCAAACGCTGTGCTGGCGCTGCCGTTCCTGAGCGACCAGCGCGTGGTCATTTTGAATAACCCGCTCAGTATGGCCGGCGGCAGAGAAGGCAACCGGAAATTCCTGGAAACGTTGGGCGCGATCCCTAACACCACGCTCCTGTACCTGATCATCCCGGATGAAATTGAGCGGAAGGATTGGGTGTCGCTCGGGAAACAATCTTTCCTGCGCAAATGGGCGGAGGCGAACCCACAGAAGGCCATCATCTCGGAGAAAAAACTGCCGTCCGTCAACGAGATGAGGAACTGGATCATTAAAAAAGCCGCCGAAATGGGCGGACAAATCGAAGGGCTGGCTGCGCAGGCGGTTGTGACCGCGGTCGGGAACGACACGCGCCAGGCTGTTTTCGAGCTGGAAAAGCTGCTCTTATATGTAAATTACGCCCGTCCGGTCGATGCGACGGACGTGCAGGAAATCGTTACCGGTTCCATGCCGGTCAGCGTGTTCGATATGGTGGACGCAGCCGTTGACGGGAACGCGCGGGAGGCACTGCGGACGCTTCATCGTTTATACGAAGATCAGGAGCTGCCGGTGCTCTTCACCATGATCGTCCGTCAGTTCAGGCTGCTGATCCAGACGCGTGAAATCCTGGACGAGAAAAAAGGAACGGACGCGATTCAAAAAGAATTGCATCAGGTGCCGTTTGTGGCCGGCAAGCTGGCGCGTCAAGCCGGCAAATTCAACCGGGGACAGCTGCTGTCCGTTTACCGGCGCCTGCTCGAATTGGATTTTTCGTTCAAAACCAACCCCTCGGATCCCAAAGCGGATTTTGACATCTTTATTACCGGGGTCTCTTTGATGCTGCAAAAGAAAACGCCCCATCTGATCGATTAGTGCCGATCGAGCTGTCGATTGATCCAAGATTTATGACATCGGTGGTACACCGTAGCCGTTTTTCGCGGTCATTCAAGGTCGATCGGTCGGTTGATCCACGATTTACGGCAGCGCTTCGAGAATCGCTTCCAGTTCGCTGTTTTCCGCCAATGCAATTTCTTTTTCACCGGGTTTGACAGAGATGTAAGGGATTTTCCAATGGCCGGAGCGCACCGAAACTTCGTTCCCGGTGGTTCCGCTAATCTCATAATATGGATTTCCGGTTGAAAGCACATGGACCCAACTGCTGCCCGGCTTCAATGGGAACGGATTCCCATCTGCATCGATCAACCGGATCGGCCGCATTTTTTCGGTCTCCCGTTCATAGGCCTCGGAACGTGTCGTCCAGAAAATCTCATACAGC
>CALCQT010000394.1 GCA_937894825.1 uncultured Anaerolineaceae bacterium | reverse complement strand
CATGACGATGGTACCCCAGGCAAACATGGCGACGTTTTGCAGGATCATCGAAATGGAGATGGTGCACAGGATCACATAGACTGTTGCGGCGCCTTTTTTCAGCAATGAAGTGACCAACACGCGTTGAATGAGCATTCCAAGCACGAACATGATCAGCATGGTCAGCAGCAGCGCCACAATAAATGGCAGCTGCAAGTATTTGTAAAATGTCAGTCCAAGAAATGCGCCGATCATCAACATGTCACCCTGCGCGAGCGACATTAACCCGGATGCTTTGTAAATAAGGCCGTAGCCCAACCCGACCAATCCATAAACGCTCCCAATCATTAAAGCGCCGATAATCAATTGGATAATCATTTTTTAGTCTCCTCCAGTAACCTGTTGCGTTTAGAAAAAAGGATCGGCAAGCAGACCGATCCTTTCCCAAAATCAACTCAGGCGTTTTTAATTCGTGTCAAAAGGTACGTTTTTGCCGTCTTCAATGATATACGCGCGAGCCTGATCAAGACCATCGCCGCTTCCATCGGAAAAATCATAATTGCCGGCGATTCCAGGAAAATCTTTGATGTTCAGGAATGCTTCACGGATTGAATCAGGATCGGTAATATCCGCGGCATTCTTTAATGCTTCGGCGATCAGTAAGACGCTGTCATAACCGCGGTAAGCGACATCTGAAACCGGGAGCGCTCCGTATTTGGCAACGAATTTTTCCAACATGTTCTTTTCGATACTGTTGACAGCATCATCAATCGAAGCCGGAATCACTGCGCCTGAGCCGAAAATAACCCCATTGGCTGCATCACCCGCTACGTTGATAATATCCGGTACACCTAAGCCTTCCGGTCCATAGATGTGTTTGTTATACCCGTTCCTGCGGAATTGCTTCAGCGATAATGCCAGTTCGTTTGTCATTCCGTAGACAACCACGGCATCCGGATTGGCATTGATGATTTTCGCAATCTGTCCGGTATAGTCAGTGTCGGTTGACTGATACGTTTCTTCGACCACGACTTTGAAATCATCACCTAACAGTTCTTTTACACTCGCAACACCGGATTTCCCATATTCGGATGCCACGCTGAAAATGGCGACTGTTTCTACACCATTCTTATGCATTGCGGCAACAAAAGCTTTGTTCGGCAATTGTGCGTTGGCTGTTCCGCGGAAAATGTAGTTAAAACCGGCGTTTGTATAGGATGGGCTTGTTCCACCGCCGACCTGAAGGACACCCGCTTCTTCGGTAATTTGCGCCCCGGCCAGAATGTTCGGGCTGGAATTTGATCCGACCATTGCGACGACCTTATCCACGTCAACCAGTCTGGTTACCGCTTTTACGGCGCCCTCCGGGGTTGATTTATCGTCATAAACAACCAGCTTAATGGGTGTTCCGTTAATTCCGCCTGCTTCATTTATTTCTTCAACGGCGAGCATGGCGCCTTTTTCCATCATTTCTCCCGCGAGTGCGTTTGGGCCGGTGATCGTTCCATAAAGCCCTATTTTTATTTCCTCACTCGCTGCCTCTGTCAATGTGACGAAGCAGAAAACAAATACAAATGTAAATAACAGCGCAAAAAACTTCTTCATTATTTTCCTCCAAAGAGTTTTGTGAAAACCAGGACATTAATTTGTAGTTTTCATCTGTAAAAATAAGTGTATGAGATTTTTTAATTGCTGTATACGTAGAGAATGTATATTTTTGGGTATTTTTATAAGAACGTAATTTAAGGTATTCGCCACTTTCTTTGTGACTTTTTACATTTTATTCCTGATTTTTGTCAGATGCCAATTGGACCTAAGTTTTATATAATATCATGGGGTTGAAGGCGTAAGACCACTTGTAAATTTCTGAAGGAAAATAAACGGAAAGTGTTTGGGGCGAAGGATGAACAAAAAACGGTACTCCAAACTGAAACTAAGCGGTAAATTATCGTTATTTGCGATTGGTACGAACGTACTGCCATTATTGATCCTGGGTGTGGTTCTTTTATTAGTCCAAAGGAAGATTGCTTATACACAGGCGGAAAAAGCAGCGGTCCTCTCGACCACTCATCTCGCGGATATTATCAATAACAAGCTCACGGGAATTAATGCCGCTTCGAATTTATTCTATACAGATCCGGATTTGCAGCAATTGCTGTTATTGATCAATGAAACCCCGGAAGAAATCCTGTCTTTTGAAAAAGCGTATTCCATTGACAAATATGATGTCGCGGCGGATGGAATTTATTTTAGAACCGCGATTATTACGAACAATAACACGATTATTGGAAATTTGCCTTTTAAACAAAAATATGAAGGGATGAACATTCATAGTTTCAATTGGTATAAAAAAATTGATAATGTTCAGCAAAGGGCCATTTGGATCATGGAACCGGACTTGGATAAGCTCTTTACATCCTTTGCGGATCATTATGTCTATGTGGTCCGCCAGCTTCATGATTTCCAAACCTGGGAACCGATCGGTACGCTGATTATTGCGGTTTCTGAATTTGAATTTCGTAAGATGTATTCAAATTATGTCGAAGAGTACCAAAGTACATATATTATCGATGAAAAAGGGCAGGTGGCAGCCTACACTGACAACCTGAGTTTTGGAAATCAACCCGTGGATCCGTTTACCCGCTTTGAAAACTTTTCCGGGGCGTTTATCAGTAATCCGGATAAGAAACAACCATTTTTGACCACTTTTCATACAATTAATCGGACAAATTGGAAAATCATAACTTACTGTGATTTGGAAACAATTTTGTCGCCATACAGCAAGACCATGTACACCTACATTGGTGTTCTTCTGTTTTTGTCCATCTTTTTTCTGTTTTTTTCGACCTTTTTCGCCCGCGAGTTTTTGAGGCCTGTAAAAATACTGCATTTGGGGATGACAAAAGTGAAAGAAGGCGATATCAATACCAGAATCTCGGTAACGTCGAATGATGAGATTGCCGAGTTGTCTGAACAGTTCAATGAGATGTTGGATACGATTGCCAAACTGATGGATAATGTTGTTTCAGAACAGAAATTAAAGCGGGAAGCGGAAATGTTGGCATTGCAAACTCAAATTAATCCGCATTTTCTCTACAACACACTTGCTTCAATACGGTATCAGGTTCTGACGGGTGATAAACAAAGTGCGGATGAAACGATTCTTGCATTAATCCGGTTGATGAAGAATATCCTTTCCGATACAAAAGAATTCATAACAATAAGGACCGAAATGGCTTTGCTGCAGGATTATATCGATATTCAGAAGAAGACAATGTCCTATGAACTCACAACCCATCTTTACTGTGAGGAGGGAATTGAGGATTGCTTGATTATCCGTCTGCTGCTTCAACCAATTGTGGAAAATGCGATTATGCATGGTCTTAAACCGAAGAAAAGTCAATGCGAATTATCTGTTCGGGCGAGTGAATTGGAAAACGAAATTAAGATTGATATTATTGATAACGGAGTCGGTTTTGACTCGACGGAAGATAGTTTTTTTGCTGATAACAGTTTCGCTCATAAACGAATTGGAATGAACAATGTGCGGAGTCGTATTCAAACGACTTATGGAAGCAATTACGGTTTGATAATTAACAGTCGTAAGGGTGTTGGGACGCATGTCCAGATAATGATTCCCAAAATAATGGAGGAATATACCGAGTATGAATATATTGATCGTTGATGATGATATTCTGATCCGGAAATGGCTGAAACTCCTGCTTGAACAAACTGAGGAAACTGATCTTTCCGTTTTTGAGGCTGAGGATGGGATCGAGGCGATTGAAAAATGTAATCAACAAGAAATGGACCTGGTTCTGACCGATATCAAAATGCCCCGTATGGACGGAATTGAATTGATCGATTACCTTAATAAAAATAAACCACAAATCAAGACTTCTGTTCTCAGTTCATACGATGATTTTGAATATGTCAGAAACATGCTTAAACTTGGTGCGCTTGATTACATTTTAAAAGCGGAATTAACGATTAAAGATATCGATGAGTTATTAAAAAAAGTCAAATCCTGCATGCAAAAGGAACATACGCTGTCTGAGAATACGAAAGATGATATTCATCTGTCTTCAGTTTTTAGAGATTATCTGGAGGGCAAGATATCGAAAAAGAGCGCTTTTACAGAGCTGTCTATTGAAGGAGAGTCTTTTTTTTCTGTTATTCTGTTTAAACTGCCGAATCTTCCGGATATTGATATTATAAAAGTATTGGATTACAGCCGTAATGCGGCGAATATTCAAGATAAAACAGCCTTTTGTTTCTCATTGTCGCCTTCGAAGTATGTTTTATTGTATGAAATAAATAATGAGTCCAGAGAAAAACAGAATGATGAATGCTTGCGAATACTGACGCGGATTGACAGAGACATTTACGAGCATAGCAGCATTAAAATCCTGTCTTCAATCAATTTTGCATACCGAATAGAAGATGATTTGCGTGAAAAAATTCGGATGAGTCAAGTTCAATCAAAAAGCTATAAGAAAAGTTATTCTCCCGCGGTTATTGCCTCGATCAACTTCGCGAAAAAACATTATGAATCAAAAGTGTCTCTAGGCAAAATTGCCGCTGAAAATTATGTAAATAAATCCTATCTCAGCCAGTTGTTTAAAAAAGAAGTGGGTATCAGTTTTAGCAGTTACGTTGAACAGGTCCGATTGCAGAATGCCAAAAGCCTGCTTAAGAATACCGACTTTTCTATATCCGAAATCGCCGTCAAGAGCGGTTTCGCGAACCAGAATTATTTTTCGAAAGTGTTCAAAAAAGCAGTCGGACTAAATCCACTGTCTTATAAACGCTATGGCCCCGCCGAACCGGTCCTGATCGAAGATTTTTCTGGTACTTCCGAGCCGGAATATCTTCCCTCAACGCAGGATTAAGTTTACTTAATTTTAGTAAGCACCAGCGGCGAAATCAACTTGTTGTTTGACTAGGAAATAACCGGCTTTACTGATATGCCAAATAAAAAAACACCTCTGATTGATATCATGTGGATCCAATCAGAGGCGTTTC
Source organism: uncultured Anaerolineaceae bacterium (assembly GCA_937894825.1). GTDB lineage: Bacteria > Chloroflexota > Anaerolineae > Anaerolineales > Anaerolineaceae > Flexilinea. Next base: position 64 of record CALCQT010000394.1, on the reverse strand, counting down.
TATGATAAGTTGTTCCCGGTTACAGTCCGAGGTCTTCCATTCTGATTTTTGGTTCGGTGACCTG
>CALCQT010000393.1 GCA_937894825.1 uncultured Anaerolineaceae bacterium | reverse complement strand
GAATGGGAAATTTCCGCAGTTTGAAAGCTTCTATGAAGAATATTCCGGAAAAATCGAGAAAGAAACGCTGGATCGGACGCTGTTTATTAAGCGGCTGAAAATCCGCTATCTGACAGACCTGGGCGCACATCTCAGTCCTGCCAGTGCTTTCAATATACTGCAGGGGATCGAGACGCTTTCGCTTCGGATGGAGCGGCATGTGGAAAATGCGCAGAAAGTCGCTGAGTTTTTGGATAGCCATTCGCAGGTTTTGTCCGTTTCCTATCCCGGACTGGAAAGCAGTCCCTATCACACGCTGGCGAAAAAGTATTTTCCGAAGGGCGCGGGAGCAATACTCTCCTTCCGGGTCAAAGGCGGTTTGGAGGCAACCAAGGCTGTGCTGCAAAAGGTGCGGATTTTTGACTTTCTGGCCAATGTCGGGGATGCAAAATCTTTGATCGTTCATCCGGCAACTTCGACCCATTTCGGGCAGTTGAAAACGGATCAGGAAAAGGCCGGCGCTTACGAGGACGCGCTGCGGCTGTCTATCGGCATTGAGGATGCGGAGGATCTGATTGCTGATTTGCGGCAGGCGCTGGACAGCGTGGGCTCGAACGCTTGAAATTTCGTGGGCCGCTGATTTCATAATTTTTTTGAATTATGGTATACTATTGGAGCTCTACGGATAGTGGGGTTTCATGGAGGCTATGGCTCAATGGCGGAGCATCTGACTGTGGATCAGAGGGTTGTGGGTTCGACCCCCACTAGCCTCCCCTGATAAGTTGAAATCCGGACCGGATCAAGGTTCGGATTTTTCTTTCTTAACGTTTTATCGTTTTTTTGAAAACGTCTATTAATGTGCATAAGTGTTGCCGGTGGGATGGGATAAAACGACAGGAATGGCTCAAACTTTTGGGAAAATGGCCGGTGGTTGTCGCGAAGCGGTGGAAATCTATTTGTTTTCATAGATAATCGTAAATGGCGCATGAAAAAGGGCGTAACGGTTTTTGCAAAATGGTATTGACAGACAATTAGCTCCCGGTATAATTTTTGACCATAATGGGTATCGTAAATAACTGTTTAATGATGTGTATGGGAAATAAGCGAGGGAAACCGTTCTGATCGCTGTTTTTCACATTGGTCTGTAAATTGAACGGAGTCTCTCAACAGAGGGGCTCCGTTTTTTTTATGTATTGGACCGGCATAGTCCGTTTGACTGGCGGGTCCAAAGAAAGGAGCCAACGTGACTGGCAAGTTTCAACATTTATGCGTTCCTTATTGCATGCCTATGAGCATGACCGCCGGTTTGACATGACGGTGGAAAACGTCTGTCAAATCGGCTTTATCGGAATTATTGATTTTATTTTGAAAAGGGGACTTTGTGGAAAAAATTGCCGCTTATTTTTCTAATTATTCTTCACAATATTTTCAGTCAGTGTTAGAGCATCTGGAAATCAGCCTTCTCTCCGTTCTTATCGCAATTTTAATCGCGGTTCCCCTTGGTATTATCAGCACGCACAACAAGTTTTTGCAGAAATTGACACAGCGTTTTTTCGGTATGCTGCGGATCATTCCCAGCCTGACCATTCTGGTTATCGCCATTCCATTGTTGGGAACCGGCGTCAAACCAGCCGTTCTGGCGCTCGCGATTTTGGCGATCCCGCCGATCCTTGTGAATACAATGATTGGGTTCCAAACGTTACCTGCCTCTGTGTTGGAAACCGCGAAGGGGATGGGGATGAGCCGGAGACAGACTTTTTTCAAAGTGAAGTTTCCACTGGCTTTTCCGGTTATTTTTACCGGCATTCGCATTGCTGTGGTTGAAGTGATCGCCAGCGCTACGCTGGCGGCCTATATTGGTGCGGGCGGCCTGGGAGGGATCATTATTACCGGATTGGGTTTGATGAAAACGGAAATTCTTTTCATCGGCGGTGTTTCTGTCGCGATTCTTTCTTTGTTGTGTGGTGAGATTTTGAATCGAATCGGGAATTATATTACGCGATATCAGCGGATTGGTTCCTGATTCTATAAAGGTATTTATGAAAAAATCGATAATCCGACCATCATCGCCTTGAACGCGAAGGTAGACATTGATAAAAAAGAATATGAAGACGTTGCGGCTGAGTTTTTTAATATGATTCGCCAATAAACGAATTTGAGAATGGGGGAACCGTTGATGATTAACCATAATAAATTTGTTGAGAAATTTCAGGTTCCTCAGGCAGCGGTTCCTTTTTTATCAGCCTGGTTTTCGGCTGAGGAAATTTCGCTGGTTGAGGATAGCCCTGACGATTTGTTCACTGCGGAGGATGTTGCCGGAATTTTCCCGGGACAAAATCCTGCTGATGCTCTTGTAGCTGCTTACCGGCGCGGTGTGATTTCGATCGCTGATAAGGAAGCGGGTACCTATCGCATTTCCTCCTATTACGGATGGATGGATGTGTTTGTTTTGTCGCGTAAAGCGGAATATGACCTTCTGTCAAGGGAGGTGAAAACAGCGCTTGACGACTGGTATTTTGACGCTTTTCTGCAGTATGTCAGCGCTGACGTTTCCGGCCAGCCGACGCCGGACGAAATTCTGCCGATGGAAGCGGTCCTGGATTGGATTGACGAACAGGCCGGGAGGCCGGTTTTTTTGAATTATTGTGATTGCCGAAGTTTGAGCGGGGATTGCGGCGCACCCACGCGGACCTGCATTACTTATAAAAACGGTATCAACACCATGGCTGATCGCGGGATTGCCGAGCCGATCGACCGGGAACGGGCAAAAGAAGTCGTCCGGATGGCCGAAAAGGCTGGGCTGATGCACACTGTGAATCCGAACGGGATCTGTAATTGCTGCGGGGATTGCTGCTATCTGTTCCGGGCTCAGGAGCGTTTGCAGCGCCGGGGCATTTGGCCCGCGACGAAAACAAGAATTGTTCTTGAAGTTGAACGCTGCGTTGGTTGCCGCCGCTGTGTGAAACGGTGTCATTTCAACGTTTTTTCGCCGGACGGCAGAAAAGTTGCGGCGGACGTGGATCTGTGTGTTGGTTGCGGAATTTGTGTTTCCACCTGCCCCGTGCAGGCGCTTACACTGGAGGTTCGATAACGGATGACCATAGCGATCGAATTTTTTAATGTTTCCAAGCAGTTTCCGAATGCCTCCATGCCGGCATTGGAATCAATTTCTCTGCGAATTGAAGAAGGAGAACTGGTCACGATTCTGGGAACCTCCGGCAGCGGAAAGACAACATTGCTGAAACTGGTAAACCGGATTCATGATTTTGACGACGGAGATATTCAGCTGTTTGGAGAACGAATTTTGGATGTTGAGGCAGTCGAATTGCGGCGCAGGATCGGTTATGTCATCCAGCAAATCGGCTTGTTTCCGCATATGACTGTGGCCCAGAATATCGCCACGGTGCCGTCTATTCTGGGTTGGACCGCAGCGGAGATTGACCGGCGCGTGGATGAATTGCTGTTGCTGGTCAATCTGGAACCGAAAGAATATAAGCGCCGATTTCCCGCACAGCTCTCCGGCGGGCAGCAGCAGCGGATCGGGCTGGCCCGGGCACTGGCGGCGGATCCGAAAATCATGCTTCTGGACGAGCCGTTTGGTGCGATCGACGCGATCAATCGGGAAACGCTGCAGGATGAATTGATCAAAATCCACCGCCAATCACGGAAGACATTCCTTTTTGTCACGCATGACGTGCATGAAGCTTTTAAGTTAGGTACGCGTGTTTTGGTGATGGACCAGGGCCGGATTCAGCAATATGGAACGCCGGATGAGATTCTTTCCCAGCCCGCCAATGAATTCGTGTCCGCGCTGCTCGAATCTACCAGGAAGCAATATGAGGCTTATCATCGTTGGAGGAAACCTTGATCGCCTTTTTTATAAAACAACAGGATAAGTTATTAGAGGCACTTTTTCGCCATCTGGAGATTGTCGGGTTGGTGCTGTTGATCTCCATCATTTTGGCTTTTCTGCTCACAATTTTGATTCTGCCTCGCAAATCGCTCTCAAACATCGTAATTCAGATATTCAATATCATCTATTCAATTCCAAGCCTGGCGCTTTTCGCGATCCTGATCCCGTTCCTCGGCATTGGGATGAAGACGGCTGTTTTTGTGCTGGTCTTATATAACCAGTACATATTGATCCGCAGCAATGTCGAAGCGCTGAACAGTGTGGACGCAAGTGTTCTTGAGGCGGCCCAGGGGATGGGAATGAGCCGGTGGCAAATTTTGTGGAAGATCCGCATTCCTCTGGCTGTACCCAGAATGATGGGGGGAATTCATCTTGCGGTGATCTCCACGATCGGCATCACAACGATTGCCGCAACTATCAATGCCGGCGGACTTGGAAAGATCCTTTTTGACGGGCTGCGCACGATGAATATTTATAAAATCCTGTGGGGCACCATTTTCAGCGCGGGGATTGCGCTGGCCGCAGATTTTATTCTGCGCCTGGTAGAAGCGCTTTTACGCCGCTGGCTGACGCCCAACGAACAGAATGAAGCCGGGCTGCATTAATTGCCCCATTTTTTATGTTTGATCAGGATCTTAAGCGCAGTTCCTTGCGGCGGCGACCGCTGACCGTTACTACAGAGCTGTTGCTCTTATTTTGCTTTTGACGCCCTGCTGTTATTTCAGATCGGCGCAAGTCGCGCAGGATAAATCAACTATAATTATTCCCATGATATAAACTGAGCTTAAAATACTTTTCGAATGGGTCCACAGGATTGGAGCGGTGATTTCAACGTGGAAAAACCGCCGCGGACAATGAGATCAATCATAGAAATTGGAGAAAAAATGCAAAAGAAAAAATCATGGATTCTGGTCATGCTCATTTTTGTTGCTTTGCTGACGCTGAGCGCCTGTCAGACGCGGATCAGTGACAGCGGTTATAGCCTGAAATCCGTTGGCGCCAATATTGACAGCAACATTTATATTCTTGACGTCACCATGCTGGGCGCTCCGATGAGTAACACAAACATCGGCGGCGAAGGCGTGAGCCGCCAATACAGCGATATCTACGGTTATGGTAATATGCGCTTGTGGCAGGAGGGAAAAGGGTTGGTCTCTGTACGTGTCAACAGCATTAATCCGAATCTGAGTTATGTGAAAGCGGGTATGGATATTGTCCTGAAAACTACCGATCTGAAGGTTATGGCGATTAACGAAGGTTATCGCTTCGAAGTGAAGTGCCGCAATGATTATGAACCGGTTGCTTCCTTGCAGGATAACGAAATGTCCTCCGCGCGCTATGACACTTACGAATTGGATTTTTGCCGGATGACAAATCCTGAAATCACTTTTGAAGCCGCACAACAATAGATTATGGATCAGGTACTTATCAAAGATTTGCTGGCTCGCGGCGTGATCGGACTTAGTCAAAAAGAACGCTCCCGTCCACAGGATATCCTGATTAACATCATCATGGATACGGATGTTAACGCGGCGATCACCAGTGACTCGGTTCAGGATTGCGTTGATTACAGCGAAATGACCAAAGCGGTTTTTGACCTGGTCGAAAAGAATCAGCGCTATACCGTCGAAGCGCTGGCAGGCGACATTGCCGCGCTTTGTCTGGACCATCCGCTGGTAACGGCCGCTCGTGTCCGGGTCGAAAAAACGTCGGCGGTTCGATTTGTACAATCGGTTGGGGTGGAGATATTCCGCTCGAAGCCGGGTCGATCCGGAACGAATCGACCGGCATAAAAAACTGTCCGTATGCAAAAAAAGCGCTCTTTTTTTTCGATGATCCGGATTCTCGGATTCTGCGGGATATTTCTCTTTCTGCCCGGATGTTCGATCGTGCAGACTGTACCTGCTACCCGAACACCGGATCTAAACGCGACGATATACTGGGTGGTTGATGACGCTGTGATGCGGGCTTCAACCCAACTTTCCTATGAGCTGGATATGCGTTGGCAGGCTTATCGTGGCGTTACAGAAACAGCTGCAACGCCGGAACCAACGACTACGCCCAGCGTGGCCGCCACATCCATCCCTTCCGGGCTGAAAACATCTGAGGCGGTTGCGCTGCAAACCATGTTTCCGTGTGTCAATGAATTAAAGTTTGAAGAAGATATTACCATTCCGGATAAAACAGTGGTCCAGGCAGGCAAACCGTTCACAAAAACCTGGCGGGTGAGAAATAGCGGTACCTGTACCTGGGATGAGGGGTACAGCCTTGTTTTTTCCGAAGGGGACGCAATGACGGACCGGCTGCAGGTTGATCTGCCCGAAGGAGCGAACGTGCCCCCTGATGATACAATTGAGTTATCCGTTTATATGACTGCTCCGGAGAAGAAAGGTTCCTATGCCGGTTATTGGCTGATGAAAAACAAAAATTCGGAACTTTTCGGAGCAGGCACGACTCAGGATAAACCTATTTGGGTAAAGGTGGACGTCCAATGAAAATACGCATTTCCATATTTGTCATTCCGGCGATTTTTCTGTTGCTGACCGGTTGCACCGGTAACGCGCCGGTGACCATTGATATTGACGCGACGATTCAGGCTGCAATTTCCACCGCGATGCAGGATTCAAAACCGATCAGTCAAGATGTTCTGGATTATTCACAAAACCTGCAGAGCACGCAGATTGCGGCTGAAATGGATACGAAAATCAAACAGGCCATAGCCGAAGCGAAGGCATCCGGAGACCTGAAAGATGAAAACCTGGGGATCACGCCGACACCGACGCTTTCCGTTGGTTCCGGAACCTCGGATGGGAGCTGTACCAATAAATTCGCATATGTCTCTGACGTGACTTTTCCGGATGGAACCATGACCTTGCCATATACGACTTTTACAAAGTCCTGGTACATCCAAAATACCGGAACCTGCACCTGGAATTCCGGATATAAGATCGTCTATTATTCCGGTGACAAACAAGGTACCGCGGAATCCTTCCCGCTTTTTTCTTCCGATAAAATTGCCAAAACAGGCGAATCCGTTGTCGCCTCAGTTAAGTTATATGCGGGGGAAGAACGGAATAAGACTTATACGACATACTGGGCGATGCAAAGCGACACCGGTGAAGTTTTCAATGGCGGAGAAGCGCAGAACGTACCGCTTTCCTCCAAGTTCGGCGTCGGTTCACAATACAATTTTTATGAAAATCTGGCCGGGGCGATCTGCTCCGATGATGAAGGGCTTTTTTACTGCGGCTCTTCGGACAGAACATCCGGGCGCGGGGTTGTTTTCTATAACGGTTCGCCAACGGTAGAGAGTAACTATGCCGGACAACCGGCTATTGTAATCGGTACGCCGCTGACCGAAGGCGGAACCACCCGGGTCTCGTTTGGCCCGGTGCAGATCCCACGCGGGACCTGGTTGCGCGCCTCCATCTCGTGCCGCCCGAACGCACCCTCCTGCAACGCCAATGTGCGGCTGTTGGTTCAAGTGGAAGGGCAAACCGCACAGCAGGTAACGGAGACTCAGGAATTTAACGATGGTTTTACAACCGAATGGAACGTGCGGTTGAGCGATTATGGTTATCATGATCAAAGTTTGCTTTATACGTTTGAAGTGGAAGCCATCGGCGGGGGCGATTTGGATGATGAAATCATTATTCAGGTCCCAAGGTTGACGGACGCGTCTCCGATTCAGTAATTTCCCATCATGTTTCGAAGTTTTAAGCTGCGATTTTGGCTGTTTTTGTTGCTCAGCCTGAACTTTTTTGTTCAGGCTGAGCTGATTTCCGGTCCCACCCCGGTTTATGCCCAGACCACGGCCAATACGGTTTCCGCCAGCGATCTGATCAATCTGATTAACGGGATGCGTATTGCGAATGGTTTGAACGGTCTGTCTGTTGATGCCAGCTTAATGGCCTGTGCGCAGAGCACAGCCGACACGATGGCTCAAAATAATATGTCCTGGCACATCGGTGATGTCAGCGGACGGGTATCCGCCTATGGTTACAATAATGGCAACCGTGCTTTTGGGACGGAAAACTTCATGACCGGTCCGGCCACGTTGGCGAGTATTCAGGCTGCCTGGGCGGATGCGGATCATATGATCCCGGCCGTGAACCCGTCCTATTGCCACATCGGCGCCGGCGTTTCGGCTCCAGTGAACGGACGGGTATATTACGTGATTCAGGCGGCATATCCGGCAGGTGTTTCCGGCTGCGGGTTTGCAGCGTCGACCGGCGGAAATACGACCGGTGGTACTTCCGGAACCGGGAGCGTGGTGGTGGATGTGTCCCAGATCATTGCCAATGTGCAGATTGCTACGCCGGACACCAGCGGGAAGGTATACCATGCGGTTCAGAATGGGCAGAGTTTGTGGAGTATCGCGACCGCTTATGGATTAACCGTCGAGGATGTCGCAGCCTGGAATAATATTGTGGATATTACATCGTTGAGCCTGGGACAGAATTTGCGCATTCCGCAGGCGGATGATGTATTGATCACTCCGACCCCGGAAGTGCCGGTCTTGCCGACCATGAGCGCGGATCAGAAATTCCGCTACGATGTGGTTGAGGGCGATACGCTGTATTCCATTGCGGAAAAATGGAAAGCTTCTCTGAGCGCGTTAATTCAGGTGAATGGCCTGACTGAGGATACGACGCTCAGCCTGGGGTGGAAACTGTTTATCCCGGTGACCCCAACGGTTTCACCGGTTCCGACCAACACGCTTGCCTCCTCTCCAACCCCGTTTCCTACATTGACTGCGGCGCCGACTGAATCCGTTTCGGCAACGCCTGCCGTGACGGAAACGTCACCCCATCCGCGCCGGCCGAAGGCCTCGGCGAAGACATATATCATTCTGGGCCTTACGCTTATTTTGTTGGTTGGCGGCGGACTGGTGGGAGTTGGGGTGCTATATCGGAAGAAACGCTGACGAAAACCTGCAAGTATTCTTTATAATATCCGGGCATGCCGATGATTTTTAATTTCATATTTTGACGGATTGCATTGACAAATGAGATTTTTTGTTTATACTTTGTTTTAAACATAAATTGAAACAAAGTTTCAATTCGGAGATTCTAATGGTATTTCGAAAGGATCGTATCATGAAAGAGGTCGGTATTGCTGTTGTTACACTTTCTGTCACTGCGCTGATTGTCCTATTTGGCGTCAGCGGGCGAAATTTCCTGTTTATTACCAGCCCGAGATCGGCTGCAATCACACTCGGAATTATCGGTATGTTTTTTTGCATGATCAGCATTGGGAGATTTATTACTGCCGCGCCGGCACATCTGCTAACGATTTTAGGGTATCTTTTGGGAATGGTGGCTTTGTTGGTATTGTTAACGCAGATTTTTCAATGGCAAATTCCCTATTTGAAGGATCCGAAAACCGCATTGTGGATCATGGCATCCTGTATATTTGTGAAAACCGTCATTGGGCGGATCTTTTTTTTGATTCGTTAGAGACGTTGGGATGAAAAGAGACATTAAAGAAAAAATTATCGAAGCTACGATCAAGCTCATTGAAGAAAGAGAAAGTAATCCCGAGGATATCACTGTCCGCGACATCTGTTCCGCAGCGGAGATCGGTCTCAGTCAAATCAACTATCATTTTCAGACCAAGGAAAACCTGCTTGCGCAATGCATACAAGTGATGATTGGCGGTGTAATTGATGCTTTCCCCATTGTTTTGGCTTCTGTGGCAGGAGGCTCCGCTGTGGATACGCTCAAACGAATGATGCTTAACACACTTAATTTTTTATACCTGAATGAGAATATCTCAAGAATATCTATTCTGACAGACCATAAGACTGCACGTCAAAATGACAATACCGCCCAAACAATTGAAGTTTATTGCCCTTTGATCGCGGCGACCTGTGAGGAAAGAAACATACAGGAGGATCCAAAGAAACTCACTACAATGATGATTCTGACGCTCCAGGGTATCTTTTTACGTACGAATGTTATTAAAGATGATTGGGGACTTGACTTGAGAAGTGAATCAGGACGCAAGCAACTGATCGATGAATATGTGGATAGCATTTTTCGGCAGGCATAATCATCGATCATCGATCGTCGATTGGTCAGTGAGATTCGTGCCGGGCCTGGTCTCTGATCACCTCCAGTGCATGCTCCAATACCGGCAGAAAAATATCCAGGCATTCACCGACAGCTTTCGGATTCCCCGGCAAGTTGATGATCAATGTCCGCCCTCGAATGCAGGAAACACCTCGGGTCAGCATGGCGTGCTGAGTGAACCGCAAACTTTGTGCCCGCATGGTTTCCGAAATGCCAGGGACCATTCTCTCGGCAATATCCAGGGTCGCTTCCGGTGTGACATCCCGAGGAGAGAGACCGGTTCCGCCAGTAGTCAGAATCAGATCCGCTTTCAGCGTGTCGGCCATTGAACGCATTGCTTCCGCCAGGATATCCCGGTCATCCGGCAAAACCTGGACTGCGATGACTTCGCCGCCAACGGCATCCATCCGCTCACGGATCAGTGCGCCGCTGCGGTCCTCCCGCTTGCCGGCTGCGCAGCGATCGCTGGCAGTGATGATGCCGACCCGGAAATGCTGTGTGATTTTATTGTCTTCCGTCATATTCTTCGCAATCCTTCAACGACTTTTGGAGCATTTTGGCAATGTGTTAGATCTCACCAAATTGCAGTGGTTCAGACGCCTTTGCCGAAACCGCAGTTCGGAAAGGTGCAGACCGGGCAATCCAGGCAGAGCCCGCCGTGACCCAGTCCGGCCAGGTCGGCTGCGGTCACCGGCACATCCGCCAGCAGGCGCGGCAAGATGAGGTCGAAAATCGTCCGTTTGGCGTACATGACACAAGCGGGCAACCCCAGTACCGGAATATTCTGGTTAGTGTAAGCCAGCAGAAACATTGCACCCGGCAACACTGGTGAGCCGTAGCTGATGATGTCCGCGCCGCTGTTTTTGATCGCCAGCGGAGTTTTATCATCCGGATCGACGCTCATCCCGCCGGTGCAGATCACCATTTCCGCTCCGGTTGTAATTGCCTGCCGGATCCTCTCCGTGATTTGGATATGGTCGTCAGGCAAAACTTCGTGCTGTGTCATCTCGGAACCGTATTCGGCCAGCTTCCCTGTGATGACGGAGGTAAAGGTGTCCTCAATCCGCTCGTAATACACCTCATTTCCGGTAATGATGACGGCGACACGTTTGGGAATGAACGGTTTCAACGTTAAAATCGGTTCGTCTGCGGCGATCCGGGTCACGGCGTCCATCTTTTCGGCTTCAATGACCAGAGGGATGATGCGGGTGCCGGCCAGTTTATTCCCTGTGCGGACCGGGAAATGGCTGTGACGGGTGGCAATCATCATTTCTCCCAGCGAATTGATTCGGCGCAATTTTTCAATATCCACCAACAGCAGTCCGGCGCAGTCCGCGAGTACTTCGATCTTACCTTCTTTGATTCCGGAGGGATGCATGTGCTCATTCGCGCAGGCGGCGTAGAGAATTTTTGCGGCCTCATTCTCATGCAGCATGCCTTCCTGTTCTTCCCACACGTAGAGATTGTCCTTGCCCAGCGAAAGCAGTACCGGAATATCTTCCTCTGTGACGATATGCCCTTTGCGGAAAATGGCGTCTTTGGTGACATCCTTGATAATCTGCGTGACGTCATGGCAGAGCACACTGCCGATTGCGTCCTGTGTCTTGATTAGCTTCATACTTTCCTCCGATTTTGTTCCTGCATTTTATTCGAGTCGCCGGCTTGAGAAAAGGTTTAGCAGATCCGGCCTGATTTTATTCGGACGCTGTGATCCGCGAACAATTCACTTTCGTGCCGGTCATGTGTAATCAAAATTGTCGGAATCTGGTAGCGTTCTTTGAAAAGTGAAAATTCTGCGTACACTTTTGCTTTGGTCTCTTCGTCCAAAGCCGAAAATGGTTCGTCCAGGAGCAGCAGCGACGGCTGGGTCACGATGGCCCGTGCCAAAGCCACGCGCTGTTTTTCTCCGCCGGAGATTTTGCGCGGATTTTGCTTTCGAAGTGCGTTGATGCCGAAGTTGTCGATGACGGAATCCATGTATGCCAGCAGATCGGCTCTATGTCCCGGATCGCGAAATTCCGGTTTGTTTTTAATGCCATATAGAATGTTTTCTTCGACGGTCATGTTTGGGAACAAAGCATAATTTTGAAAGAAATAGCCGATTTGCCGGTTCCGGGTCGGGACATCGATTTTTGATGATTTTTCGAAAACCGTGCGCTGATTAATTTGGATAATCCCGTCATCCGGTGTCAGAAGCCCGGAAATACAGTTGAGGATGGTGCTTTTTCCGGCTCCGGACTCCCCTTGAATCACCAATATTCCGCTATTAAGCTCAATTTCAATGTCCAACTGAAACGCGGACAGCTTTTTGAGGATGCGAAAATAACTTCCCATCGTTTCAATTTCCCGTGTAGTTTTTCTTTTTCATCCATCGGTTCAGCGTAAAGATCAGGACAAAACTGAATGCGGTCATCAGGAGTACGAGAAAATTCGCTTCTTCATCTTTCCCGTTTTGAACAGCGTAATAAATCGCCGTCGGGACGGTTTGGGTTTTCCCGGGAATGTTGCCGGCCACCATCAACGTCGCGCCAAATTCGCCGATGGCGCGGCAGAAAGCCAGCACCGTACCGCTGATGATCCCCGGCAGTGCCAGGGGCACGGTGACGGTGCGGAATATTTTGAAATTGCCGGACCCCAGCGTGCGTGCGGCATTTTCATAAATCGGATTGGTGCTGACGAACGCGGCTTTCACGTTCTGGTACATTAACGGCAGTGAAACAATCGCGGCCGCGATGACGGCGGCCACCCAGGTAAAGATGATTTTATATCCGAAT
>CALCQT010000392.1 GCA_937894825.1 uncultured Anaerolineaceae bacterium | reverse complement strand
CTTCAAAATCGTTCTTCGCAACGTCCAGTAATGCCAAATTGCGCAAAGCCAACGGCACCGGACGCAGCGCCAGCGATTTCTGCCAGCATTCCATCGCCCGTTCGTATTCTTTTTCCTCGTAAGCTGCGATCCCTAAATGGGTCCATAGCTCCGGCTGATCCGGATTGGACGAGAGCGATTGTTCCATCAGGGAAATCCATTCCCACCCCGCTTGTTCTTCTGTTATCGTTTCAGAGAGAAATGTGAGATGCACCGGAACAAAGCCGGCATCCCGGCGCTGTTCCAACGCGCCCCATCCGGAACCCCTGTGCAGAGGAACGCCACCCGGTTTTTGTGCAAGATTCAGACAGCGTTCATGTTCGTTTTGAACGATCGTTTCATCCAGATACCCGGAGACAATGTTCTGGATTTCCGCTCTGGATTCGGAATATGGTCTATCCTTCACCGCAGGATTCACATCCGTCCCGCCAAATAGCTGCGTGATGGAGATCGTCTCACCAGCCGGGATCGGACCGGTGTGTAACTGGGATCGGAACAGGCCGGATTGAATTTCCAAGTAAGCGCCTTCTCCCGGGCGGCTCAGAAAATCCTGCCAGCGTTTTCCGCCCTCATGAGCTCCCCAGCAAAACATCTTGCGGTAGGGATAATTCCCGCTTGAACGCTCATAGAACATCTCTCCGTCTGGATAAACGATCGCTTCCCAGGCCTGGTCAGCGTCATTCTGATAAAAATATTCTTCGGCATGATGGATATTGGTCGGATAGGTATGGTCAATGCCCTGATCCAAAGGATCCGGCAATTTTCCATGACGAAGAAATCTCACATTTTCAGACGGTTTTTCAACCAGGATAACCACTTCTTCCGTTCCGGAGAAGACCCGGCACCCATCCTCTTCCCGGACAGCAATGTTGGTCCACAAAAAGAGAGGCACATCGATATTCCGGGTGTTCATGATCCGGAAATGTACTGTTAAATGGCGTGCTCCGGGAGGCAGATGGAAATCCATCTGAAAAAAGAGCCGTTTGCAGCGTTCAAATTCATACATGCGCAGGAATTCATTGCCCGCTTCGTCTTTCAGCTGATTAAAAAACATCGGAGCGCAGGTTTGAAAGCCATGACCAAAATGGCCAAAATTCCATTCAATGCCCCCCGAAAACCAGGCATTCCGTAAGGCCAGATTGCCCATTTTCAGTACCGGATTGGAAAACAGCATCTCTCGCGACTTTTCCTTATCCCACAGTGAATATAGCCGTCCGCCATAATCCGGCAAGAAAGAAGCACGCAGAAATTCATTTTCAAGCACAATCGTCTTAATGGATCTTTCTTCGAATTCCGGCGCATAAGCATCCTGTATCCGATAGGGCAAAACCCGGAACCCGGTCTCCCAATTAAAACCATCCCTCTCTTCGGGTAAAAGCCCGCCGTCCGTGACAGCTTTGTCTTCCCGGGCACGAAAAAAAGGCAGCGGATTTTCGTCTTGCAGTTCTGTGATGGGCAATGAAACAACATGAATCTTAACTGGCATGCGTTATCCCTTAATTCCCCCGGCGGTAATTCCGGCAATGATTTTCTCAGATAAAAACAAATAAATAATAAATGTCGGCAAAAAGACAATGATTACAGCGGCAAACATCCCAGCCCAGTCACCGGTATATTTCATCGAATCGATCATGGAATACAGACCGACAGCGACCGGTTTCACCCGGTCGTTATTGGCAAATATCAACGACATGAAATATTCGTTCCAGATATTGATAAAGTTGAAAATACTGACCGTAACAATACCGGGCTGCGCCAACGGCAGCATGATTTTCCAAAAAATCCGCATCGGCGGGCAGCCGTCAATCGCCGCCGCTTCTTCATAGGTACTGGATAGATTTGAAAAGAAAGCCAGCAGAAAGATGGTTGTATAGGGGACATTGATCCCCACATATAAGACGATCATCAGCAACCGGACTGTGACGTCCTGCTTCAATAATTGCATTTGCGTGACAATGCCAAACAATGGCAGAATGATCATCACCATCGGCACGCCCATCGCCGCCACAAAACCACTTTGGATCGGATGATTTAAAAAGAATTTGAACCGCGAGAGAACATAAGCCGCCGGAGCGCAAATAAGAATGAGCAGAATCGATGATATTGAGGCATAAGCAAGTGAATTCGCAAAAAATACGGAGACGTTCTGCGAAGTCCAGGCTTTTACATAATTCTCGAAGTGCAAGCCGCTTGGAAATGAAAGCGCCTCGCCTTTAAAAATTTCCCGAGTTGTCGCGAAACTGGCGGCAAATACCCAGCCAATCAAAACAAATGTAAAAACCACCCAAAGTGTCAGAATCAGGTAGCCGGGGAGCAAGCGCAGATCTTTTTTCCAGGAATGGCTTCCGCCGGATCGATTTTTTTTCATGGCATTCTCCCCTAAAACTCCAGATCTTCATTCTTAATCAAGCGATTCGTCAACACAAAGACAATGACGACACATAAACCAAGGAAAACGCCTACGGCTGCACCCAAGCCTGCATTCCGTTCACTGATTACATTCCCGGCTCCAAAAACCTGCAAATACATGTACACCATCGGGGTGATCGTCTGTGTATCCGCAGTAACCATTGAGAAAAGCTGCGACCAGACAAAAAAGGCGACTGAAGTAATCGACCACATTGTAATATTCGTCTTAAGCACGCTCCGTAACAATGGGAAGGTAATCAGCCGAAATTGTTGAACTTTGCTGGCCCCGTCTATTGTAGAGGCTTCAAACAACTCTTGAGGAATCTTTTCGATCCCGCTTGAGAAAATCAGCATGTGGTAACCCACCATCCCGAAACAATATGCAAACAAAAGTGCCCAGAATTTATGGGTCGTATCCGTCCAGTTGATCGCAGCCAGACTGTCCATCCCCAGCAATTTAAAGGTGCTTGTCAACAAACCAAAGCGGGGGTTATAGACAAATTGAATCCACATGGTTGCCAGCGCCACAGCACTGATAATGTTCGGCATGTAAATCACGGCCCGGAAAAAGTTTTTAAACCGGATACCACTGTTTAAGATCACCGCAAAAAGCAGCCCCAGGCTCATCACGACCATACCGCCAATCGCCCAAATGCGAAGCAAATTCAGCAATGAAGTCTTGAAAAGGCTGGTGGTGGCAAGACTTTTATAATTTTGAAAACCTACATACTGCCACTGAGCAATTCCGGAAGTGATATTCTCTACTTTGAACAGACTCATAACAATGGTTCGCAAAATCGGATAAACAAAAATGGCACAGAATAAGACTAATGCCGGCGTGAGAAAGACGATGATCATTGTCTTGTTTCTTTTCATGGACCTTCTCCTGTCTGTCAACAATCCGGATTTTCAGAAAAGAATGTTCCAGCCAGCCACAAATCATCAAAAGATATAGCGCTGCCAGAATCCCTGTAAAGCGTTTTCGTTTTCTATGTTTCCCGGTGTCTGAACAAAGGATTGAAAAGGAGCGAAAGCGTAAACTTTCGGCCTTCGCTCCCCATCACTTAATATCGACTAGTTACTTGCAGCTTCCATCGCATCCACAAATCCTTGAGCGGTAAGGTTACCTGTGCAGAGTTTCTGGAAGTTTTCTTTGATAATCGGCGTCATGTTCGGGTTATTTTCGCTTCCCGCAGACCATTCATAACGGACTGCCAAATTCGCCATAACCTCTTTGACAGCGGCGAGCGCAGCCGGCCATTCTGTGTTGGTGGTGTCCGCAGGAATACCGACGGATTCAACCGAAAGTTTCAGATCGTATTCACCCTTTGTGACGGTGCGGATGATTTCAAAAGCTTCTTCGGCGACTTCCGTGTTTTTATTGATTCCATAAACCTGACCACCAAAGTTACCGGCATCCAGTCCATCCGTTCCGCCCGGGACGGTCGGATATGCAAAAGCGCCCCACTGGAAGTCCGGTCCGGTAATGCCCCGTACCTCATTCGGCAGCCAGGAACCATTCAGGTACATGGCAACATCACCGAGAGCGAATTCACCATTCTGGTTTGTCGGCCAGGCAGCGGTCCCAAACGTGGATGAAAGATAGCCCTTGTTATACAGATCTTCGTAGTCCTGAGCAACTTTCAAAACTTCCGGTGTTTCGGCCCAATTCCCGTTCGTCACGACATCAATAACCAGGTCCTGACCGCCATAACGTGCCAGATGATAACCAAAATTCGTCATAACATAAGCATCATCCGTTGTAAAAGGAATGTAACCGGCCGCTTTAATTTTTTCACACGCAGCTAAAAATTCTTCCCACGTGGTCGGAACGCTCTCAATACCGGCTTCGGCAAAGATTTCCTGATTATAGAACATGGTATACACAAATGGCTGATACGGGATTGACTTCAATGTTCCGCCCGCCACCTCGCGCGCCGCAGCGATCAAACCGCTGATCGCAGTGGCTTCATAGTCCGTAGCTTTCGCCAGATCTTCCAGATCCAGCAAGTAATTGCCCCAAGCCACATTAACCCGGTCAATGTCTTCGTCAAACAGGTCAATAACAGTTCCGGCATCCAAAGCCGGCTGCAGCCCTTCGCGCATTCCGGTTCGTCCTTTGAACTGCAGATCGACCGTATTTCCGGAGGCCGCTTCATAAGCCTTCACCGCTTCAGCGATCGCGATGGCCTGCGGTTCACTGGCAGACCACATGGACCAATACACAATGGTTTTGCCTTCAGCAAAAACAGGGCCGATCACCATAAGCGTTAAGACACAGGCTAACAGCAAACAAAGTATCCTTTTTTTCATTTCTATCTCCTATCAAAATAGTTTCAATTCATTCAAACTAAATGAATTGCATTGCCCCACTGTCAGGTTCAATCTTCTGGAATAAAACAATCCCTGCCGGATATCCCGGTTGTAGAATTCCAATTTTGACGCTAAATGAACATTTACATTTTCAAAATGAACAGATTTTTTCCGGCAGCATGGTTTCTATTCCGAATCTATTTATGGTCATTTTGCTTCTTTTTTCGAAAGCAATGATCTTTTTTGGTTTCCTGTAAGTTCTTATAGTTACGATTATAAAAAGACAGGTAAAATTGGGGTAGAAAAATCGCTTGCAAAAGTAGCAAAATCGATTACGATAATAACAATAATTCTATTTTCCTCAGTGTCGCATGGTTCTGCGTCAAATCCCTGGTATATGAATGAATAGAGAACTCAACATCTCCCGCCTGAATGAACTGCTCATTAATCTTCAGGAAATCACCACGCTGAAGATCTCGCTTCATGATCTGAAAGCCAACGAGCTGTATACGGTCAACAAGCGCAGCGCTTTTTGTGATTTGATCATCAACACCCCTGAAGGTTACAGCCGTTGTTATGCCTGCGATCTGGACGCAATCAACAGCATGGAAGGCCGGACTATGCCTTATCAATATCGCTGCCATGCCGGGCTGGTTGAAACAGCCATTCCGGTCACCGAATCGGGTCAGTTGCTGGCAGTGATTCTGCTTGGTCAAATTTTGGATAACTCGCCTGTGAATGAACAGTGGCAGCGTACGTACCAACTTTGCGGCTGGCACGCCCAATTCGCCGAACTGGAAAATGCCTTCTTCAAGCTGCCGCGATTAACGCCGCGCACCATCCAGGCCGCTTATAAAATTATTAATGCCTGTGTCAGCGAGGTGCGGCTTGAAAAAATCATTTCCTACGACCGGAAGACCGAAGCACAGCATCTGACCGATTACATCAATCGCAATTATTCTCAGACACTTTCTTTAGATGAGATCGCTTATGACCTGGCGATTTCCAAGAGCAAGTTATGTGAAATTGCCAGGAATATGGAAGCGGATGGTTCGGTCGGGAAATTAATTACTCGAAAACGCATTGAGGTGGCAAAGCAGAAACTCCTCAGTTCCGAGTTGCTGATTCAGGAAGTCGCAACGTTGGTTGGAATTCCGGATTACAACTATTTCACAAAAGTTTTTAAGAAACAGGTTGGGACGACCCCAAGCGAATTCCGAAAACGAAATCAGGTGCATTAGTCATCTTTTTTCCTGCCAAATAACGATCGTTTGTCAGAGATTGAATTGACCTTCTTCTCTTTTTCTATAATCATCAGATTGACTTCTATGTAATCAAGAAGCCGTTTCCTTTCGTCATCTGGGTATTGTGCAAATAATTGGAGAAGTTTTGTTTCTTGCTCAGTATGACTGGGAGGAGTATGGCCCGTTAATTCATCAAGAGAAACTCCAAAATACTCAGCCAAAAGAAGCAGTTTGTCCAATGTTGGTTGCGAAGTTCCTTTAATGTAATTCCTTAGCATCTCATCGGAAATTTTATTTTCAGGATTTTTTGCCTCGAAGTCTTTTGCAATTTTGTACGCAGAAAGTTTATTTAGAACAATTAAGTCATTTAAATTTTCAGGGAATCCCATAAACCGCCAATAATGTTTTGAATATAAATCTTGACTAACCAAATAAACTTGGCTATCATTAACAATGGTAAACAGAACCTGCGGTCAATAGTGGCAAATGAATAGATCAGAGGTTCTAAACGCGTTCTGTTGGTAACGTGTGTATTTAACTGTCGCGATTCAAATTATACAGGTTACCAACGGCGCGTCAAGTGCAAATAAGAATAGAAAAGAGTGCAAAAGAATGGAACGTTTGTATAAACCGTCGGAAGTTGCGGAAAAATTGGGCGTCCCCGTTACAACCGTTTGGGAATGGACACGGAGCCGAGGACTGAAATGCTTCAAAGTCGGCAGCCGGAATATTCGGATTAGCCAGTCACAAATTGATGAGTTTTTAGCCGGATGGGCGCAAAAAGGCGTAAAACCAAAGAAAGAAGGCTGAAATGCCAAAATGGAGGGGAAAATGACAAACTATGGCCACCTCACCATGCTAAGCAAGGCGGCAATAGACTTGATAGAAAACATACAACAGAAACTACTTGGAACATCGACGGACACAAGCGGAGTCAGCCACTACACGACGCTGTTCGCCGGGGTGCAATGGGCGCTAAACAAAATTGCCGCGTGGCGCGGGCCGCAGGAGGATGAATAAATCGCGTATAAGTTCCGCGCCTATATTGAGCATGAATTGACACTTTTTTTAAGTTGTGTCTTGCAAAAATATATTTCATTCTCAAACAGCATTTACACCTGTTTTACAATTATGCAAATTTCGACAACCGAATCAATTCGTGCTCTACTAGCTTTTAGGAAATTCGGAAAGCTTTTCTTTACTTTTAAATTACTCACCTTAAACCGCCTTTCGGATTCGTTAAGGTTGCGAGTAAAGAAATTGTTCTAAAGAAAAAAGAGCGGGAGACGAGATTCGAACTCGCGAATACTGGCTTGGGAAGCTAGTATTCATGGCGTTGAGTTTCGTTACGTGGGTCCTGTTTCCGATCAACAGCCGATTTTCACATAAACCTTAACGCATTCAAAACCAGCACCAGCATCCCAATTGAAATCACCACAGCAATGCTGGCAATAAGAATCATTATTTTATTCTTCCGAATAATCCCTGCTGCCAGAAAAATCAATCCGAGAAAGAATATGCTGATGATAAGCATAGAGATACTCATCGTTTCTCACCTCCTTATCGACATCAATACCTATCACTGGTTTCTTCAGCTTGAAGAAGGATTCCAGTAATCCACATGGGCGGCTGCAGCCTCGGCGGCCAGTTCCGGGAACGGGCCTGCCACAACAATCGCCTTTTGGCCATGAGCCAAAATCGAACGGCAATCGCTGTTAAACGTTGGATTCTTCTCATCGTCTCCGGTCAACTTCAGCAGATCCTTCTCCGACATTGCGTATACGATCCGCCCGATATTGGCCCAATAAATCCCGCCGCTGCACATGGCGCAGGGCTCGCAGGATGTATAAAGCGAGCAGCCCCACAGAAAATCCTTATCATACTTCTGTGAAGCCACCCGCACCAGGCCCAGCTCGGCATGCATCGTGCAGTCGCGGGTTGTTATTTCCAGGTTGGTCTGCTCCAACAGAACATTTCCGTCCGGATCCGCCAGCAGCGCCCCAAAGGGTGTGTTGCCACTCTCACGGGAAGCATGTGAGATAGCAATCGCACGCCGCAACAGGGATAAATCCAGATCATGGGAAAAATTTGTTTCTTTTTTCATGCATCGTCCTAATATTGATTATTCGAGAGTCGAGATGACACCCTGATCATTTATGATTTGTTGTTCTACTTCTTCTTGCCGAGATAAGCAGCCCGGATCTCTTCATTTTGCAGCAATTCAACGCCGGTACCCTGCGTATGAATTTTGCCGGTTTCCAGCACATAGGCATAATCCGCCGTCCGCAGCGCCATGTTGGCATTCTGTTCAATCAGCAAAATCGTCACACCCTTGCTGTTGATTTTCCGGATAATTGAAAAGATATCCTGAACGATCAGCGGCGCCAACCCCAACGACGGTTCATCCATCATCATCAGTTTTGGCCGGCTCATCAGCGCACGCCCCACCGCCAGCATCTGCTGTTCACCGCCGGAAAGTGTTCCGGCCGGTTGCCAGTGACGTTCCAACAGCCGCGGAAAAAGCGAATAAATCCATTCAATATCCTTTTGGATACCGGATTTATCGTTCCGCAAATAAGCGCCGATTTTCAGGTTTTCCAGCACCGTCATATCCGGAAACATCCGCCTGCCTTCAGGAACCAGCGTAATACCGGATCCAATGATTTTATTTGTCGGCAACCCGGTCAGATTCTTGTCATGATAAATAATTTCACCCGCATCCGGCTTCAGCAAACCGACGATCGTCCGCAGCGTGGTGCTTTTCCCGGCGCCATTTGCGCCGATTAACGTCACAATTTTTCCATCCGGCACTTCAAACGAAATATCATTCAATGCTTTGATGCCGCCATAGGATACTTTCAAATGATTTATTTTAAGCATCGGCTTCCACTCCCAGATAAGCTTGAATGACCCGCTGGTCGTTTTGGATCGCAGCCGGCAGTCCTTCAGCAATCTTCTCCATCACCAGGTCCATGTGATGCTCAATCAGAAATACAGTCAGATGGAAATCTTCTTTTGTCTTTTTGATAAAAGCAGAGAGTTCGTCCGTCTCCTGTGGATTCATTCCGGCAGCCGGCTCATCCAGCAACAGCAAAGTTGGATTCGTAGCCAGTGCCCGTGCAATTTCCAAATGACGCTGTTTTCCGTAAGGCAGGGAGGAAGCGATCTCATCTTTTACACCGGCCAGGTTCTGCATCTCCAGTAGTTCAAGCGCTTCCTGCCGCATTTGCTTTTCTTCATTCCAATTCAGATGCAGCACCGAAGAAAACAATCCGGCCTTCATGTGCATATGCTTCGCGATCAACACATTTTCGAACACAGTAAGCTGTTTGAACAGGCGAATATTCTGAAAAGTACGGGCGATGCCAAGTTTGGTAATTTGATCCGGCGTTTTCCGGACCACCTGATCACAAATTTCTTTCGGGTCACCTTTATAGAGCTTCTTCATCTTTCCCGATGGTTTGTTTGCCACCAGCAGTTCATCATGGAAAAAGACCCGACCATTGGTCGGTTCATAAACGCCGGTCACAAAATTAAACGCGGTCGTTTTCCCGGCGCCGTTGGGGCCGATCAGCGCAACGATCTCATCGCGGTTAACCTCCATAGAAAAATTGTCAACCGCAACCACACCACCAAATTGCATGGTACAGTGTTCCAGGCGAAGGACGTTATTCCCCATTCGAACCTCCCCCATTCACATTCTGTTTTCGTGAAAACGGCTTCTTGAGAACGCTAAAAATACGTTCCCAACTGAACTCCTTGTCACCCATAATCCCTTTGGAATAGAAAAGGACGACAATCATCAGCAAAACTGAGAAAACAACCATC
>CALCQT010000391.1 GCA_937894825.1 uncultured Anaerolineaceae bacterium | reverse complement strand
CACTGCCCAAAGAGAAACAACCCAGCGCGGTCATCGCCTATAATGACCTGGTGGCCATCGGCGCGTTACGCGCGATCCGCATGAAAAGCCTGCGCGTACCTGAAGATATCTCGATCATCGGGATGGATAATATTCCAATTACCGCACATACCTATCCCCCATTAACAACCGTTTCACCGCCAAAAATTCAGATCGGCGCGCTGGCTGTTCGCAACATCCATCGAATGAATACCGGCGAATATGAAAATCGTGAGGGATACATGGAAGTTGAAGCCCCGCTGACACTGCGATACTCCACCGGTCCTGCCCCGGCGAGTAATATTGGAACCGGTCCGGGTTCATGAAGATTCAAATTCCGCGCAGGGTAAAAAAAATTGTGAGGAGAGACACGGATCGGTCGCGATCTTGTCTTTAAAAGATGTTTGAAGGATTATCGGACTTCAAACAATAATTTCCTAATTTTTTAAGGAGGAAAAAATGACTCGAAGAAACACTTTGTTTGGATTACTGATG
Organism: uncultured Anaerolineaceae bacterium; assembly: GCA_937894825.1. GTDB lineage: Bacteria > Chloroflexota > Anaerolineae > Anaerolineales > Anaerolineaceae > Flexilinea. Next base: position 4,660 of record CALCQT010000391.1, on the reverse strand, counting down.
GCATTCGTCCTGGTAATCGCTCTGGCCAGTGTTGTCTCGGCGGCGGAATATTCCGAAGCCCCCATCCTGGCCGAAAAAGTCGCCGCTGGCGAGCTGCCCCCTGTTGAAGAACGCCTGCCGGAAGAACCCAATGTGGTGACCCCGCTGGATTCTGTCGGTGTTTATGGCGGAACGCTTCGCCGTGGTATCACCGGACCGAATGACCATAACAGCTACGTTCGCTGGGTCTATGACTCACTTGTCCGCTTCACGCAGGATGGAACTTCCACCTATCCGTATCTGCTGAAATCCCTGACCCCGAGCGAAGATTACAAAGTTTGGACATTCGAACTGCTCAAGGGCGCAAAATGGTCGGACGGTTCTCCGTTTACCTCAGCTGACATCATCTTCTGGTTTGAGGATTATTACACCTATCCGGAACTCACCCCCGCGAAACTGCCCTGGTTGTATAACACCGATGGTTCATTGGTCGAAGTGACCGCGCCGGATGAATATACCGTCCTCTTCACTTTCAAAGACCCCATCAACACTGTTGCAATGGAAGTCGCCGCCATGGATAACCGTGACAATCTTGTCCCGATGTTCCTCCCTTCGGCTTACCTGAAACAATTCCATGCAAAATACGCGGATGTTGACGCATTGAATGAACTGGCGAAAAAAGAGTCCTTCGAAAACTGGAAACAACTTTTTGAAAATCGCCAGGCTCCTTTCCGTAATCCGGACCGCCCCGTCATGGCTCCCTGGATGTCTGTGACAACCATTAATGACCCAATCTACACACTGGTCCGCAACCCGTATTATCCGCTCGTGGATACCGAAGGCCAGCAGCTTCCTTATATCGACCAGATCAACTTCATCACCTATCAGAGTGCTGACGCCCTGAATCTGGCAGTTATCCAGGGTGAGCTCGACATGCAGGATCGCCATGTGATCATGCAGAACTACCCGGTCCTGGTTGAAGAAGCCGAGAAGAGCGGCAAGTACGAAGTCCGCTTGTGGCCGACCTTCGGTGGTGTGGACGCAGCGCTGAACATCAACTACTACTATGATGCAGCGCCTGCTTACATGGAACTTTTCCAGAACCATGACTTCCGCGTTGCGCTTTCCGTCGCAATCGACCGTGAAGAAATCATCGAAAGCGCCTTCCTCGGCGTCGGCGAAGCCCGCCAGCCGGTCCCACGAAGCACCCATCCGTACTACCCCGGTGACGAATATGCTTATATCTATACCGAATATGACCAGGATCAGGCCAATGCGCTGCTGGACGAAATCGGTTTGACTGAACGCGATTCTGCCGGTTATCGCCTGATGGCAGATGGTACCCGCGTCATGATCGAAATTGCCTATGTTCCGCAATTCGCGAACTGGGGCGATATCGCTCAGATGATCGCTGAAGACTGGAAAGGTATTGGTATTGAAGGCGTTGTAGTCGAAAACGAACGGACCAACCATTTCGCAAAACGTGACTCCAACGAGTTGATGACCGAAATCTGGAACGAAGACACAACCGGATTTCCCTTCACTGGCGCCCCGAAATTTGATCCACGCACCAGCCCGGGCATCACTGTCGCAACCGGCGCTCGCTTGTGGATCATGTCCGATGGCAAAGATGGCTATGAACCGAATGATGATTTCAAACGGATTATGGAAATCATTGACACCGCGAAGCATGTCAGTGCTGAAGAACAGGTTGAATTAGGGAAAGAGCTGTTCCGCATCTGGTCCGAAGGCTGCTATGAAATCGGTATCGCAGGTCTGACGCCGCTGATCCAGGGTGTTGCCGTGATCAATGTGAACCTCGAAAACGTTCCGGCGTCCGATACGCTTGGAAACGACTGGCCGCTGCGCACGCCGGGTAATGGCCGTGCCGAACAATTCTACTTTGCTCAGTAATTTTTTCTGTTGAGAATTACAAAACCACAGGTGGGGTTCTCCCACCTGTGGTCCACAAAATTAGGAAAAAGCAGGAATCCTGAGCAAATATTTGCTCACAGACAGCGATACAAATTCGTGCGGCGACAGTGCTTCAAACCAGAGCGATCGAAATCGCTGATCTGACGCAGCATAGCTGAAATTTGGAAGGTTTTGTTGTTGATGATTTCTTTTGCAATTTATTTGATTTTTGGAAAGAAATCAGTAACAACCAAATCTTTCCGACGATTGATAAACGTCGTTAAATATTGAGAAGAGGAAAAATGGCAAGCTACATCCTTAAACGATTGCTGGTAATTCCAATTTTGCTATTGGTATTTTCAGTCGTCATATTCATCCTGATTCAGGCGCCTCCGGGTGACTTTATGACGACCTACTCCGCGATTCTCGCCGGTTCCGGTTCGTCACTGGACGCGGAACAATTGGACGCAATGCGGGTTTCTTACGGGTTAGACCAACCGCTGCATGTCCAATATCTTCGCTGGATGGAGAAGCTCTTCCATGGAGACATGGGGCTTTCGCTCTTGTATATGCTTCCCAATAAACAATTAATTGGCGAACGGCTGGGTTTGACAGTCCTTCTGGCCCTTTTTTCATTCTTCCTGTCATGGTTAATTGCAATTCCTGCCGGAATTTATACCGCTGTAAACAAGAATTCATTCGGAGACTATTTTTTCACCGTAATTAACTACATCGGCGTCGCAATCCCTAACTTCTTTCTGGCGCTTCTGTTGATGTGGTTCTTTTACAGCAAGTTTGGATGGAATCTGGTCGGACTGTTTTCTCCTGAATATGAGATGGCCCCCTGGAGCTGGGGAAAATTCGTCGATCTGCTAAAACATATCTGGCTGCCGGGAATTGTCCTGGCGCTGGGTGGATCTGCCCGGCTGACTCGGGTGATGCGCGCCAACCTGTTGGATGAATTAGGCAAACCCTACATGATCACCGGCCGTGCCAAAGGCCTTTCCGAATGGAAACTGATTTTGAAGTCCCCCGTCCGCCTGGCGCTGAACCCACTGGTCAGCACGATCGGCAATTACATCCCGCAACTTTTTTCCGGTTCGTTAGTTGTCGCAACCGTCATGAATCTACAGAATATCGGACCACTCCTGTTACAAGCCCTTTCCATGCAGGATATGTATTTATCGGGATCTATTCTTCTTGTCTATTGTTTGTTGGCAATTGTCGGAACAATCATCTCAGACCTTCTCTTGGCATGGATTGATCCGCGTATTCGGATGGAGTGAACCGATGACAGAAAATACAACCCCTGTAGTTCAGAATACCGTGGTAACCCTGATAGAAGATTCGGAAAACAATGAAGTGTTCCTCACCTCAGCCAGCGAAGAAAAGGTTTCGATTGCGTCAAACTGGCAATTGGTCTGGTGGCGGTTCCGGAAAAACAAACTGGCGGTAATCAGCCTGTTTCTTCTGATCTTTGTTCTTACAATCATTCTGTTTCCTGACTTTTATGCCAATCAGCCGTCAGAACAGACCAATGCCCGGCAGGCCTATATCCCGATTCAGAAGCTGCATTTCATCAAAGATGGCAGACTGGATCTGTGGGTCGAAAAAGTCGAAGGTCAGCGGAATCCCAAAACGCTTGGAATGGAATGGGTAACAGTCCCTGACGAATCGGTCGATGTCAAGTTTTTTGGAAAAGGGATGAAATGGGAATTCCTGTTCTGGGAAACAGATCGGCACCTGTTTGCCGCCGAAGATTCATCCGAACGCGTCTTCCTGCTCGGTTCAGATCGCATGGGACGGGATCAATGGTCCCGCCTGATGTATGCCACGCGTACTTCACTGACAGTCGGTATGGTCTCCGTTATACTGAGCGTTTTTCTCGGGGTCGTGCTGGGCGGAATCAGCGGTTATTTCGGCGGAACGGCTGACATGATCATCCAGCGCCTGATTGAAGTGCTGAATTCTGTCCCCTATGTTCCGATTTGGATGGCAATGACTGCCGCCTTGCCGCGCACCTGGACCTCTGAACAAAGATTCTTTGCCATCACAGTCATCCTGTCGCTGTTAGGCTGGACGACACTGGGACGCGAAGTCCGCGGGAAATTCCTTTCAATCCGCGAAGAAGATTTCGTCATGTCGGCGGAATTGATCGGCTGCAGCAAAGCGCGCGTGATTTTCAAACACATGCTGCCGACTTTCTTCAGCCATATTATCGCAACCGGCACGCTCTCGATTCCAATGATGATCGTCAACGAGACCTCGCTGAGTTTTCTCGGGCTTGGCCTGCGCCCACCGGCAATCAGCTTTGGGGTGATGCTTCAGGAAGCGCAGAATGTCCAGACGATGGCCAAAGCGCCCTGGCTGATGATCCCCGGTCTGGTCGTTGTCATAGCCGTATTAATGTTCAACCTTGTTGGCGATGGTTTGCGTGACGCCGCCGACCCGTACAGTAAATAGGAGGAAAAAATGACTGCTTCTGATAAACCATTGCTTTCCGTACGGGATTTGAAAGTTCATTTTCATCTGGACGAAGGAACCGTTAAGTCGGTTGACGGCGTATCTTTTGACGCTTACAAAGGACAAGTGGTAGGAATTGTCGGCGAATCCGGCTGCGGAAAATCTGTCACCATGAAGTCGGTACTGCGGATCGTAGAATCGCCCGGCAAAATTATGGCAGGAAAAGTCCTTCTAAGTAAACGGGACAACCCGGATGAATACCTTGATATCACTGAGATGAACGAAAAAGGGAAGGACTTTTCCT
>CALCQT010000390.1 GCA_937894825.1 uncultured Anaerolineaceae bacterium | reverse complement strand
TATGAAATTAATCCGTTGCTTTGGTTGCGTTTCTGGCGGCGGGGGGCGCCCTCTTGATCGGCAGAAAGCTGGATGCAGTTTATGGTACCGGATATTGGATTACCCTTTTTCTTGGTTTATTAGGATTATTGATTGTTTTGGCTTTTACGCTGGCAGTTGCGCTCCGTTCAGCCAGAGGAATTCGGCAAATCACGGATAAGGATAAAAAAGAGGAGGGTGACCTTGACAGAGACCGCAGGTCCGGTAGTTCAGGCTGACGCCAAAGAGAAGCAATCGAAACTTTGGCTCATCGGACTTTTGTTATTAATTGTCCTGAATTTTGTCGTCGTTTCATTTTATAAACCGATTGCTCCCCATATATCCGTGAAAGCGGACAACCTGCTTTTCGATGGTACGCAGGATGGAATTCAGCAAAACCCCTGGTTCACAATTCCTCTGATCGGGGATGTCTATCTTACAAATTCACTGCTTGCACTGATCCCGATTTTTATCGTGATTTTTCTTTTAATTCTGGCGGTTCGAAAACAGGCTCAAAGCGAGACGCTCCAAACCCATGGCATCGTATTATTTATTGAGTTTATTATTTCCGCTTTGAGTAATATCGCCGATAGTGCCGTTGACAAAAAATGGCGCGATAAAATCTATCCTTTCTATTTGAGCGTTTTCTTATATATCGGAATCGCCAATCTGACCAAGTTATTGCCGTTTTATGAAACCTTTGGTTTTGCGGTGAAAGTGAATGGTGAAGGCGGGCATGTGGCTCAGCGTTGGGGAAACCGATTCTATGCGATTATCAACGAAATCCCTGAGGCCGAGCAGGCCGGATATTCCGTGATTAGTTTTTTGCGCGGAGCCGCGACAGATTTGAATTTTACGATTGCGATTGCGATTGCCGCCGTGGTGGGCATTCAGGTCGTCGGCGTAATTGCGCATGGGCTGGGTTATTTCAATAAATTTATCAACATTCGCGCTTTGATCAAAGATCCCAAAATGGGTTTGATTCACTTTATCATAGGGATTCTTGAATTGGTCGCCGAGATTGCAAAAGTCGCTTCCTTCGGTTTTCGTCTGTTCGGGAATATCTTCGCCGGGATGGTATTGTTGTTATTTTTGGGGTACATGATTCCATGGGTGGTAAGTTCGTTTATAATGTTGTATGAAGTTTTTGTGGGTTTACTGCAGGCCTTCATTTTTGGGATGCTCACGGCTGTATTTATGGGGTTGGCTGCAAAACCGGAAACAGAACATTAGGATTACAGATTTTTTCGGAGATGGATGAATGAGTGTAGAAGTCATTAAGTTTATCACGGTCGGAATTGTGATGCTCTCAACAATCGGCCCCGCTTTTGCAATTGCAAAAATCGGCTCGACGGGGTTGGAAGGCATGGCAAGGAATCCGGAAGCATCCGGCAGTATCTTAACCGCTATGATTTTGGCGATTGCCTTTGCGGAAGCCCTGGCGATTTACGCGTTAGTTGTCGCCTTTTTGATCCTTTTTGGATGAGACATGAGGCAGAAGGAGTGAAACTTTGGAAGCCTTAGGGATTAATGCCGGTAATCTGTTTGTAAACCTGATCTCCTTTGGGATTGCTTTTATCCTGCTGGCCCATTTTGTGGTTGGGCCGATCCGGAAAATGATGGCGAAACGCAGTGCGGTGATTGAAACCGGTTTGAAGGATGCTCAGATTGCGGCAGAGGCCAAAGCAAACGCGCAGGCTGAAGCGGAAAAAATTCTGCAGGAAGCCCGCACGCAAGGTGAGGCCATTCTGAAAGAAGCTCAGGACAACCTTTCCGAAATGAAGTCCGAGTATCGCGAGGAACTGGAACAGGAAGCGCGTGAAAAGCTTTCCGTACTGCAGGATCAATTGCGGAAGGAACATGAGCATACGCTCGGGAATCTGCGCAATCAGGTGGTGGATATCGCCATGCACGGCGCGATGAAACTGGTCGACGCTTCTATTCTGGTGGATGAATCAAAGCAGCATGCGATCCTGAACGAGTTCCTTTCCGGTTTGAAGGAAGGTAAAATCGCGAATGTTTCTTTGCTTCCGGAGAATCAGAGCCGACTTGAGGTGACTACCGCGGTTCCTTTGACGGCTGAAGAGGAAGAACTGGTCCGGTCACAGTTGTCCGGCAAATTGGCCGAAGGTTCGGATGGGATTCAATTCCGGATTGATCCGCGTATTGTCGGCGGGATGGTCATTCGCGGCGATGAACAATTGATTGACGGATCGGTTTTGGAAAAGGCTCGAAACCTTAAGAAAGCATTGACGCAGTAATTAACGGGACCGTAATTTGGCATTTGCAAAACGTGCAATATCCAAATTACGGTCTTTTTTTATTTAAATCCGGTCGTTTTCATTGACAGTCCGGTTGCCGCGTCCCGGTTATCCCTTATAATCAGAACATGATCCGTAAATCCATGTTTCGAATCTTTACAGTTGCGGTCAGTGGGATTGCCGTGACCGGCCTGCTTTCCTGTTCGCCTGCTGCCAGCAATTCTGCACAGACCGCGGTTGCCGGCATTGTGGGGATGGTCCAACAGATGGAATTACGTACGCCATATCCAACCGCGGCGGAACTTTCCACCCAGACGGCATACCCTTCTCAAACCGCATATCCGACGGCGGACGGTTATGACACCCGCCTGGCAGACCTGGCCGCGAATCTTGGCAAAACTGCCACCCCTTATCCGACCTCTACGCCCTATCCTACCGAGCGTCCCTGGTCTGAAGAAGACACGCATCAGACGATTCTGATGCAGCCCGGACTGTGGTCGCGTGATCTGAGCCTGTATGGCCGCTGCGGCGATTGGTTTGAGGTACGCATTGGGACCCATCCGTCCTATTTTGCTTACGCGGTGGGGAACGAGGTGTCCCAAAATCAGTTTTTGGTGGTCAGCATCGGTTTTTTGAACACCTCCGCTCAAACCATTGCGGAAGTGTTTCATAAACAATTTTCAGCGATTGGCGAGTTGAATGGGGCGGAAGTGCGTTATCCCTCTTATGGTCCGGCAGGTCAATCTGCCAGTGACCGCTGGGGCAAGCATTATATCGGGGGGATAGCGGTTCCGCCGGGGATCGAGGTCTATTCATTCCTGGCTTTTGATGTGGATTATCATGCGAAGAACTGGCGGCTGGTCTTTGAATCGGATGAATCATCCGCTTTTGACTGCGGTTTCTCAATCCCGGTCGAACCGCAGCCGGAATTCTCCATCGATTTTTATGCGACAGTGGAGAGCGGCGAATGAAACGATCTTTCCTTTTTCTGTTGCTTGGTTCAATGTTCCTTACTGCCGGTTGTGACGGTGAGCTGGCTTTGCGGGAGTTGCCGACATTGACGGCGTTGCCGACGCTGACAGAACGTCCGGCATACACGTTGCAGCCAACCTACACGACGCTTCCGACCGATACAACCGTACCGGATTTGGCAGCCTATCGTACGGCTGCGATGATGGATACCGCCGCCGGAACCGACCTATACTCCCAATCCGACCCTGACGCCCTGGCCAACCCCGATCCGGCAGTTGCAGTACATCACGGTCACCCCTTATCAGGACCCCACGGCCATCCCGGTTTCGGATATGGATGTGGAGTTTCGCTGCGGTGAAGCGCTGGGGCTGACGTTCTCCTATATGTTCCCGAAAATCCAGCAGACGCTGACGTTTCACTACCCGGTGGGCAGTTTTATGCTGATGCAGATTCAGTTGCGAAGTCTGAAAGGGAATGTAATCGCCCCGCTGGAGAGCCGCTCATTCACCTTGCTGGGGACGCTCTGGGGGCGGGAGGTGCGCTTTGATCTGGACCGTACGAATTCGGATTATGCCAATTCCCGTTGGGAAACGCCCAATCTGGGCTCCAGGATTGGCTCAGGTTCGCTGACGACTTTTATCGTATTTGATATCAACCCTGAAGCGCACAATTTCGTGCTTGATTTCACGCCATATCCGACAGGCAGCGATACGCCGCTTTGCTCGCTGCAAATTCCGCTGCCGAAAGTGACCCGGTAACCGGGAGGTTTCAAAAGGTGCCGGTGTCAAAAAATAGGGAACCGTCGCGACGGTTCCCTATTTTTTGACATTTTGCTCAATCGTAAAACGAACTTAATTGTCCTTATCCCCGTTCGAATTCCCGAGGTTGCGGGCAATTTCTTCACGAGCGCGCGCAATGAGGTCTGTCTCGTCCTCAACGCGGGAAACGCGGGAGCGTCCTGTCGACTCTGGCGACTCTGTCGAGACATCGACAGCTTCAGCGACATCTGCGGCGGAATCTCCGCTGTGCCGGGCGATTTCCTCTCGGGCGCGGGTGATCACGTCAGACTCGTCTTCCACGCGGGAAACGCGGGAGCGTCCCGTTGATGATTCAGATTTGACGTCGTCAACAAGCTCATCCACTGTGGGGATTTTGTAGGGTTCGACCTTGGTGGAAGTGTCTGGGTTGGAAGTGGAGGACTTTCTTCTGGAATCCAACAGGAAACCGACGACCAATCCACCGATTAAACCATAAGTCAGGAATTGATTGGCATCCGCGCCTTCAATAACCCGACCCAAAACAAAACCGGCGACGATACCGATGATCCCAAAGAATACTAACGGATTCTTATTCATTTTCTTGTACTCCTTGCATGCTATATTTGAATTTTAACATTATAACATCTGCGCCTGTTTTTCCGTCGATTCGCGTGCGGCTACAGGGAGTCGAATTTTGAGGCAGGAGTTCGAAAAAGCTTTCCATATTTGGGGGGATAGCATATCAGCGTCCTGCGGCAGGCAGGGACGACGTCTTTTTCTTTTTTCGGCGAACGATGCTGCTGAGCGTGAAATTAAGGGCAAAATAAACGGCCGCCACGGTTGTATATAAGATAAAAACTTCGGTGGATGTCGTAAAACGTCCCATGACAACTTGGCTGGTCCGGGTAAATTCAGCAATGGCTACGGAAGCCAAAAAGCTGGAGTCTTTTATCGCGGTGATAACTTGCGATAAAAGGCTGGGCACAATATTTTTGAAGCATTGCGGCACAACAATAAAGAATAGCGTTTGAGGAAAATTAAAACCTTGACTTTTGGCCGCTTCAAATTGTCCATGAGGGACCGCGTTAAGGCCGCCACGAATAATTTCTGCCATAACGGCAGAGGTAAAAAGAGACATGGAGGTAACCCCGGACCATATTCCGGGAATTTTTGTCGTAAAACGGATCATCAAAATCCAAAGGAGAAGCGGTGTGTTACGGAAAATTTCGATATAAACTGAGGCCAACTTACCAAAA
>CALCQT010000389.1 GCA_937894825.1 uncultured Anaerolineaceae bacterium | reverse complement strand
CTGGGCATTTTCCTACGGCTACACCGTTTCCGCAGGTCTTGCACAGCATGCCGCGAATGTTATCAATGGCGAGAGCGAACTTGCCGATATTGATGATCTCGCGAAAGCTTATGGCGAATTCTCCCCTGGCGCTGAATGGAATGGTTCCAGCTATACCAATGCTGAGACCGGCGTCAAATCCGACAATACTTTCCTGGTCTATCAGGATACCTACATCATGGGCGATCCCGGTTTCTACATGGGTTCCACTCAGATCGAAGTTCCTGAGAAGTATTTCACCGTCAAATAATTGAGCAATAGGCGGTTCTGTACGAAATTAGGGGGAGGGCACAATCCTCCCCCGTTTATTGTTGATGTGGGTGTCAAGAGCAGGATCTCGATATGGTGTCCGATTTTGATGAGGAAATTTTTCTTATACAAGTGCTTTGCAGGAGTGGTGCGCGAACATCCACATTATGTGGAAAATTGAATTCGCCATTCTGAACATTGCCACGCAGGATTGCGCCATCGCGAAGCGCGAAGGCGCAACGGACGATCGACCCCGCCAGGGCGCTTCGCGGTGATCGCCCCTACAAAACATATCGTTAATGAATAACATTGACTTTTCTCCCCCCGCTTGTTTATAAGTTGGGGTGTAGCTATGGTAAATAACAATTCTCCATTGTTGGAGATGCGAAATATCAAAAAGGACTTCTTTGGAAATCAGGTCTTGACCGATATTAACCTCACGCTGAAAAAAGGTGAGGTTCTTGGTCTTGTTGGCGAAAATGGAGCCGGCAAAAGCACCCTGATGAAAATCCTTTTTGGGATGGGTGTTATCAATGAAACCGGAGGATATGAAGGCGATGTTCTTATCAATGGTGCAAAGATCAAATTTGCCACACCTTTTGATGCGCTTGCGGCTGGCATTGGTATGGTCCATCAGGAATTTTCTCTGATTCCCGGGTTTACAGTTACCGAAAATATCCTGCTGAACCGGGAACCAATAAAGAAAAACATCGTTTCCGAGATTTTTGGCGAGCGGTTAAATACACTTGATATCAAAGAGATGACCGGGCGATCTGAAAAGGCTATTGAAAAAATGGGTGTCAGAATCGATGCGAATATGGTCATCAGCGATATGCCGGTCGGACATAAGCAGTTCACGGAGATTGCGAGAGAACTCAGTAAGGATCAACTGGAACTGCTGATCCTGGATGAACCGACAGCGGTCCTGACAGAAAAAGAAGCGGAGGCGCTGCTGGACTCTATCCGCGGTATGGCAGCAAGAGGAATTGCTGTAATTTTTATTACGCATCGATTGCAGGAGATTCTGACAATATGCGACAGGGTTGTGGTCATGCGGGACGGGTTTCTGGTCAAAGACATCCCCGCAAAAGAAACCGATGTCCCCGAAATCACGAAATGGATGGTGGGCCGAAGCGTCGATACTGCCGCAGCAGAGGTAAAGGCTGATTCTGACGCCAGGGTGATCATGTCCATCCGCAAGCTTTGGGTCGACATGCCCGGCGAGACGGTTCGCAACGTAAACCTTGATATCAGAGAAGGTGAAATCCTTGGGATTGGAGGGCTTGCCGGACAGGGGAAACTCGGGATCCCCAATGGCATTATGGGGCTGTATCCCGCAGGCGGAACCGTGACGTTTGATGACCAGGCATTCACGCTGAATAACCCAAGAAAGTCTCTGGACGCGTCAATCGCTTTTGTGTCAGAGGATCGAAGAGGGGTTGGTTTGTTACTTGATGAGACGCTGGAGTGGAACATTGCTTTTCCTGCCATGCAGATACAGAACAAATTCCTCAAAACTTATTTAGGCGGTTTGGTTACGTGGAGGGACGAAAAAGCGATCCACGAAGTGACCCAAAAATATATTGACGAGTTGATGATCAAATGTACCAGCTCGCAGCAACAGACGAAAGAGCTCTCCGGTGGCAATCAGCAAAAGATTTGTCTTGCCAAGGCCTTTGCTCTGGAACCCAAGTTTCTTTTTGTGTCTGAACCAACGCGCGGGATTGATGTTGGCGCTAAATCCCTTGTTCTGGATGCGCTTAAAAACCTGAATAGAGAAAAAGGGATCACAGTTGTCATGGTTTCCTCAGAACTTGAGGAACTCAGGCAGATTTGCGACAGGATTGCGATTGTTTCCGGGGGAAAAATCGCCGGGATTCTGCCAGCCTATGATTCCTCGGAAGATTTTGGCATGTTGATGGTCAGTCAGGTAAAGTAAGGGGACAGCATGAATAAAATAGGTACTGACACGGTGGAACCTGCAGAAAAAAATAAAATCAATGAAATTATTCGCAGTTTTGGATTGCCAAGGCTGATTATTGCCGGATTTCTGCTGTTGCTCTTCATTCTGGCGCCGTTGGTCGGAGCAAATTTTTGGATGCAGCTGACCAATACGATTAATCGATTCAGTTGGAACGCGATCCTTGTCCTGGCCATGGTACCGATGATCCATTCCGGTTGTGGCTTGAACTTCGGTCTTCCGCTCGGCATTATTTCCGGACTTCTTGGTGCTACGATTTCTATTGAGCTGGGTTTTACCGGCGCAATGAGTTTTGTTATGGCAATCGTCATAGCGACGCCATTTGCAGTATTATTCGGCACAGGGTACGGATGGCTGCTCAATAAAATCAAGGGCGGTGAAATGATGATTGCCACATACGTTGGGTTTTCCTCCGTCTCCTTTATGTGTATGATGTGGCTTCTGTTGCCCTATCACAGCCCGACTATGGTGTGGGGCCTGTCCGGCAAGGGCCTTCGTACCACGATCTCATTGGAAGGTTTTTATGATAAAGTCCTTGCCAATTTCCTGCAGATCAATATTGGGAAGTTGTCGATCCCCACGGGGTCGCTTCTGTTCTTTGCTGTGCTGGCGCTGCTGATGTGGGCGTTTTTCCACACCAGGACCGGCACTGCGATGACGGCAGTCGGTTCAAACCCCTCTTTTGCCAGGGCGGCCGGCGTCGATAATGATAAGATGCGGATGCTTTCGGTTATGATGTCAACCTGGCTGGCGGCGGTCGGCATTTTGGTTTATCAACAGGGATTCGGGTTCGTTCAGTTGTATATGGCTCCGTTCTATATGGCACTTCCCGCGGTATCGGCGATCTTAATTGGGGGCGCTTCGGTCAATAAGGCGTCCATTACCAACGTCGTTCTCGGGACTTTTCTTTTCCAGGGTATTGTGACCATGACCCCGACAGTGATGAATTCCCTGATTCATATGGACATGAGCGAGGTAATCCGGATCATCGTTTCGAACGGTATGATTCTTTACGCTTTGACCAGAAAGACAGAGAGAGCAAGATGAGTGAGAAGATTGGACAAAAAAACAATGCCGGCAAGGAACTGAGCGGATTTATACGCAATAACACTGTGCCGATCATGTTTGTGATTATCTGCGCCATTTGTATTCCGCTCTCAGGATTTTCTCCGGGCTATCTTATGGACGAGATCATTACCCGAATGGGCAGA
>CALCQT010000388.1 GCA_937894825.1 uncultured Anaerolineaceae bacterium | reverse complement strand
CTGCTCATAGTTTCCGGTGCGGCGAACCTCGCTCAAGCGGTCATAGTATTCAATGCGATACTTTTTCAGAAAGTATGAAATATAGAGCGCAGGGGTGGTCAATATGTCTTTTTCCAGCAGAAAAAGTGTGATCAGCAGACGCCCGATTCGTCCATTCCCGTCAAGAAAGGGATGAATGGTCTCGAATTGATAGTGAACCAATGCCGCCTGGATAAGCACGTCAAGGTCATTGTCCGCGTTTATGAACTTCTCAAGGTCAGACATGGCTTCGACCATATCCTCCGGCGTTGGAGGAATATAGCGGGCATTTTTTAGAGTACTGTTCTGCCCCCCGATCCAATTCTGGGACCGCCGGAATTCACCGGGGCTTTTTTCCTGTCCCCGAACGCCTTCCATTAAGACGGCGTGTGTCTCTTTAACGAGTCTGTTGGATAACGGCAATTTTGAGCGGCGCGCTATCGCAAACTCAGTCGCTTTAATGTAATTAATGACGTCTGCTACGTCTCGATTTGTGTTGACGTCAAGCAGCGGATCAAGAACATCTTCCAATGTCGCTTGCGTGCCTTCGATTTGAGAGGACATCAAGGCTTCTTTGCGGACGTACATTGAAATAAAGAGGTTTACGCTGGGTAGTCGAACTGATTTTTCTTCCAGCAGCGCAAGTTGTATGTTCGCTTTTACCAGCAGTTCAACAAGTTCAGCGTCCATTTTAATGGGCGGATTGGGTGGCAGGGGTGAAGGGACAAAGGATTTATACGCTGCTTCACCGGACAAATTTGATTTGTATTTTCCCGCTCTTTCATTCATGTTTATGCCGCTCCTTCCCATCGTAAAGTAAAATATACCGTCATCTATAATGCAGTTATTATACTTTAATCGCAGAAAGTATAATAAGGCGGCAGTTTGCCATTGGGATTCCCTTTCCTTTGAACCGGTTAACCGTCTCTATAATTATATTTCTGGCAGTAACTTTGGTTTTCGATCAGCGAAAAAAAGTGCAAATGACATTTGAACCATATTCAAATTCCGAAAAGAGAATAAGAAAAAAATAAACCCGCTTAGCGAATGTTCAAATTAAGCGGGTTTATGCTTTGTGCGCTGGGGGGGAATCGAACCCCCACGACTTGCGTCACATGGCCCTCAACCATGCCTGTCTGCCAGTTCCAGCACCAGCGCGTTTAGCTTTTGTATTATAATCAGGTACGCACGATTGTCAAGGAATTACGTCTCCGGACAGTGTCGAAATCCGCCGAAACCATCTTTTTTTCAGGTATCGGACGGGTTATCGTAAACGGATCATTTGAAAAAAGAAAATCGTTGGCTCCGGGACAGGACGCGTGGTGCAGACAGCAATAAACAGAAGCAGGAAACCATAACTATTTTTTTAAGCAGATCCGAAATAACAGGAGTGTAGCATGCCGATCGTGTTAGACGCCATGGGCAGCGATGATTGTCCAAAGCCGGAGATTGAAGCCGCAAAAATCGCGGCTGCCACGCTGAATGAAAAAATCTATCTGGTTGGAAACCGGGATGTAATTTTCCAAAATGCCTCTGAGCAGGATTTTTCCGGCCTTCCGATTGAAATTGTCCATGCCGCGGACATTCTCGAAATGGGTGAGAAAGCGGTCAAGAGCGCTCAGCAAAAGCCGAACAACTCGATGGCGGTTGGCTTGCAGCTGGTGAAGGATGGCGCGGCAGGTGGTTTTATTACTGCCGGAAATACGGGCGCGGCGATGTTCAATAGCTTGCGGAAATTGGGGCGCATCCCGAATGTGGCCCGGCCGGCCTTGACGACACGCTTTCCGATCCGGACCGGTTTCTGCACGGTGCTTGACATTGGCGCGAACGCGGACTGCCGTCCGGAATATTTGCTGCAATTTGCGCTGATGGGGTCCGCTTACGCCTCGAAAATGAATAAAATTGATCAGCCGCGGGTTGGTTTGCTGAACAATGGCGAGGAACCCGGCAAAGGGAACGAATTGGTGCGCAACACCTATGCCCTTTTAGCGGACAGCGGGCTCAATTTTATTGGGAACGTAGAAGCAAAGGATGTTTTCGCGGGAAAAGCGGATGTGGTCGTTGCTGATGGCTTTACCGGCAACGTGTTCCTGAAGACGTCGGAAGCGGTGGCAAAACTGCTGGTCGATTTTCTCAAAGAGAGTTTGATGAGTTCTCCGAAAACAAAAATTGGCGCATTCCTGACGAAAGATGCGCTGAAGGCTACCAAAGCCAAGCTGGATCCCAACGTGATCGGAGCCGCGCCGCTGTTGGGAATTGATGGTTTGTCCTTTGTCGGTCATGGCCGATCCGACAGCACGGCGCTGGTCAATGGGATCAAACTGGTTAAAGAAGCGATTGAACTTGATTTGTTGTCCGTCCTGCGGGAAACGATTCAGGAAAAATTATCTTAAGAACAGGATTTCTATATGTACATCTATACCAATGAAAAGAAGCTCAAAAAAAATAAGAAAGTTTCGAAATACATGACACTGATCTGCTTTGCCATCTTAATCGTTGGCGCGGTGTCCGCATTTTCTGAACAGTACTTCATGTGGTCTTTTCTCGCATTGATCGTCGGTGTTTTTCTTTCCCAGGCTTCAATCGCGATGACAACCCGCTGGGGACGTGAACCAAGCAACAACAATATCCTGAACATTAAATTGAAGGGTTTGAGCGATAACTTTTCAATTTACCATTACATGGATCCGGTGGATCATTTGCTGGTGGGCACGGCCGGTGCGTTTCTGTTGATGCCTTATTATCAGGGCGGTGTTATCGGGTATGATGAGAAAAAGGATCGCTGGACACAGAAAAAAGCCAGTCTTTTTATGAAGATGTTCGGACAGGAATCCCTGGGGCGTCCGGACCTGGAAGTCGCTTCGGGTTTGGAGTCGGTGAAGAGCTATTTTCATGAGCGGAATATTGACTTCCCTGAGGATCGGATCCATCCTGTCTTAATTTTCCTGAATCCGAAGGCCAGTCTGGATCCCGAAGCCAAATTTAAGTACGACACGATTCCTTTGGACAAATTGAAGGAAACAATCCGTAAGTACGCCAAGGATGACCGGTTAAGTACCGAGTTTATTGATGATGTGACGGACAAATTGCCGCTGGATGATATTGAGTGAGCGCCGGGTTGTTTGAAAGCGCCTGATAAGTTCTCGATTGTTAGAAATGAATTAATGCGCTGCAATTTGTTTCTGTATGCAGTAAAATAAATTAAAGAGAAAAATTGTACTTTCGACGATCTTCCTGAAACCCATCAGTAAGGAAAAAAAGAAAGAGAAGAAAAGGAATCCTGTATGTTGAAGAAAACCGTATATACCGCATTGAACGAACAGGTAAAACATGAATTCTATTCTGCTTACCTTTATCTCTCGATGGCTGCATATTTCGAGACCGAGAATCTGCCCGGCTTTGCTTCATGGATGCAAAAACAGTTCACAGAAGAGCAGGAGCACGCGATGAAGATTTATGAATATATTCATGATCGCGGCGGACATGTTGAATTGGGCGCCATTGATAAGCCACAGTCTGAATTTTCCTCAGCGCTGGAAATTTTTGAGATTTCGCTGGAGCATGAGAAGAAAGTCACTGCGCTGATCCATGATATTTATACGGTTGCTGCGAAAGAGGACGATCTGGCGACACAGGTTTTCCTGCAGTGGTTCATCACGGAGCAGGTGGAAGAAGAAAAAACTTTCACAGAAGTGAAAGAGCTGCTCGAAAAGGCCGGCTCGGATCTGAACGGGTTGTATCGGATTGATGCAAAGCTCGGAAAACGGGAAGACTAACCTCATTTGATGCCTAAAACGAAAAAGACCGGTTTATTCCGGTCTTTTTCGTTTTAGGCAATCATATATGGATATCATTACCAATATAATACCTGGAATTTAAGCTCATGCTCGCGCGCGTAAGCCTCTGCCGCTGTGCCGGTTTTGGCCATGAACGTCACATCCGTGTTTTCAAAGGCGTCTTCCGCGATTTCGGTTATGCTCTCCGGCAGCACGATCGTCATAGGATACAGCATTGAAGCAAAGGCCTGACTCTCAATGGTGGTGTATCCCTCCGGAATTCGGACGACCTGAACAGCACCGGACTCGAAAGCCGCCGCGCCAACTTTGGTGACTTTTAGCCCAACCACATCGGAGACCAGGGTCACATCATATCCGGCACCGATATATCCTGTCAGCACATATTCACCGTCTTGTGTTTCGATTTGGAAATCCGGAATTGCCGCAAAAGGATCTGTGTGTGGAATTTCTGCTTGTTCGGCTTGGGTCCAGGCAACTGTTCCTGGGGTCGTTTGAATGGTGAGATTGGGACAGCCGTCAAAAGCTTTCAGTCCGATCTCATCCACACTGGCAGGAATGACAAGGTCCCATAAATTGTGGCTGCCGGTGAACGCATTGGCGCCTATTTTCTTTGCCCCATCCGCGATTCGCACTGATGTCAGGGTGGGTATGTTCGAAAAGGCCCAATCTCCGATTTCGCGGATACTTTCCGGAATGACCACACTTCGCACATACGCGCTTTGTTGAAAGGC
>CALCQT010000387.1 GCA_937894825.1 uncultured Anaerolineaceae bacterium | reverse complement strand
GGGAAAATTATATTTGTTTCCGGGGAACAATTGGGTGCTCTCTTCTTTTACGTCCGTATTAAAAATTGAAGTCACGGTACGGTATTCGTAATCGGATAGCTCGACTTCGTTGGCCTGCAGCGTTGAGGACAATTGCTGAATTGAACTGGCTCCAACGATCGGCGCCGTCACAGCAGGCGAATGGAGAAGCCAGGCCAAAGCTAACTGAGAGGGTGAAACCCCTTTGTTCTCCGCGAATTCATAAAAACGCTCCAGGCTGTCGCTATATTGCGAAAACCAGGTGATGACACGGGAATCCGTAGCGCCGCGGGTCGCCGGATCCATCGGCATGCCCTGACGGAATTTTCCGGTCAGCAGCCCAATCACCAGGGGACGGTATGTCATGATGGCAATATTCTCCAATACGGCCTGTGGCAGGATTTCGACTTCAACGCCGCGTTCGATCAGGTTATAGGCGACCTGATTACAGCACAGCTTTTCCCAGCCATTTTGGGTGGCGACCCCATTGGCGGCGGCCAGCAAGTAGGCAGGGAAATTACACACCCCGATCTTCCTGGCCTTTCCGGATGAGACAACCTGATTCAACGCTTCCATCATTTCGACAATGTGCATCCCCGTAACCGGCCAGTGAATCAGGTATAAATCCACATAATCCATCTGAAGTCTGGAAAGGCTTTCGTCAATCGAGCTCAGGATGCTTGCCCGATCGATCCCGGAAACCACTTTCGTAACAACAAACAGCTTTTCGCGCGGCAGTTGCTTCACCGCCCTGCCAAAATAAACTTCCGCTTCGCCAGCGGAATACATCGCGGCGGTGTCAAAAAAATTGACACCCTGTTCCCAGGCGAACTTCACGATCCCTTCAGAAGTGGGATAATCGCACCTGGAAACAAAATTCATCGTCCCCAAACAGAGGTTTGAGACCTGAAAATCAGTATTTGCAAAGGGTATATATTTCATTCGTATTTAATCTCCATAAACCGATTAGAAAAACGTTTCGCTGTGAACTGATCCACAGTATACTTAACAAAAACAGAAACGTCAATCTTACAATTGTCACATTGTAAGTCTGACACAATACACACATCCCTGGTTCGGCCGCTGTTTGCGGCGGATGTTGCACCCGCAAAATGGTTGGGGCGACCCGCAGCCCAGAAAAACGTTTCTCTTGACAATTCCAACCATTCTTGGGAAACTTACCGGCAGAGAGAGATTGATCCTTATGCGTCAGGCAAAAAAAACCACGATCATTGATGTCGCCAAACTGGCCGGTGTTTCCGTTTCGACAGTTTCGGTTGTTATTAATAATAAAGACAAATTCGTCCGGCAGGATTTAAAAGAAAAAATCCTGACAGCAATTCGTGCACTTAATTACTCACCCAATTCTATAGCAAGAAGTTTAAAGAAGCAGGAAACAAAGACAATCGGTCTGATCGTCACCAACATTACCAGTCCGGTAACACCGACCATGGTTCGAACGATTCAGAGAATCGGCTACGACCAGGGCATCGATACCATCATCATCGCCACGGAAGAAAACAAACAGGTGGAAATCAGTGCGGTAAACAATTTTGTATCCAAAATGCTTGATGGACTGATCATCTGCCCGATTGAATCCGATGACTACCAACATCTCGCCTATGCGCATCAACAAGCGGGGATCCCGATCGTCAGTATTGAAAGAAATCTTCCGCCGGAACTTGGCATTCCAAGCGTTTCAACCACCAATTTCGAGACCAGTTATCAGGCCGTGCAACATTTGATCGTCCACGGCAGACGAAGAATTGCGCTGATCGCGATGCCGGTTTTCGGAAGCAATACGCGTGACCGTATCAATGGATATAAAAGAGCAACCGAAGAAAAAGGGCTTTATGATCCGTCGCTGGTTTTCCAAACCGATTATGTCGGTTCAAACGCCTACACAATCGCCATCGATTTGATCCAAAACCATAAAGTCGACGCAATTTTCGCGATCAGTCAATCAATCGCTCTGGGAGCCTATAAGGCGGCAATGGACTGTAACCAGAAGATTCCGAATGATATCGCGCTGATCGGTTATGACTCCGTGGACTGGATGGACGCGATTCCGAGCCCCATCACCCGGATCAAACAACCTTTGGAAGAAATTGCGACCGTTTCCGCCAATATGCTGCTGCAACAACGGGGAAATCCGGACACCGTACTGAATAACGTGATTATTCCCTCCGAATTGCTGATCAAACGATCCTGCGGCTGTTAATTCGCCCTTCAACGATCAAACCCATGCTTTCCTCCCGGCCATGGCAGCCACTTTAAAGCTGCAAAAAGAAGTCTAAGCTTACCGTCCATCCAAAAAATCCAGCTGATATTTTTTCGGACCCTTTCCGGTATGCTGTTTGAACGAACGGCTGAAATGAGACAAACTTTTGTAACCTGTCAACCGGCAAACTTCGTCGACAGAGTACCGATTCATCAGCAGCTCTTTTGCCTTCATGATCCGGCAGTTGATCAGATATTGATTGGGAGACATGCCGGTAACCTTTTTAAACAGGCTGCACAAATAGTACTTATTGATAAAAAAATGAGAAGCAAGAAAATCCAACGTGAGCGGCTCAGCATAATTCTGGTGAATCAGATGTAGAACACTGTAAATCTGACTATACGCATTTGTTTCAGTCTGCGCACTGAGGTTATGCCGCCGCCGGTAAAGCAGATTGACTTTCACCAGAAATTGACCCAATAAAAATTTGAGCAGAAGGTCCCATCCGAAAGTATCGCCGCTGTCCGTACCGTGATACTGCGCGTCAATTTGCAGCAGCAGGGCCAACAGTTCCTGCGCCTCATCCGCTTGCAACGTCAAAATTTGTGCATCGTCAAAAGGACGGTAGAAAAAGCACTCCAGCAGGTTGGTGGAGGCAGAAGAAAGCGCCTGTATGTATTCAGGTTTGAAATAAAGCAGATAGCGATCGTTAATCGTTGCTTCGGGCAGCATGTTGAGAAAATGAAGATCCATATTATTAAAAAGCAGCAGTGTGTTGCGATTCAGGAAATAGGTCTTTTCTCCAACCACGCAACGCATCCCGTCTGAAAGAATCAGGAGCGCTTCGAATGCGTCATGAATATGAAATCCTGTTTTCTCATTGGCAGTGGTAATCTTATGCTGGATAAAAAAATCGCCGGATAAATTTTCTTTGTATCGCCAATACGGATCTGGCATACTTTCCTCACTGGGAATGCACAAAGACACAGTCTATGCCCCTGCTTATTATTACCCAGTATATCATTATCCGGGATTATTCCCGGTAATTCATCCCAAAAACAGCGATTCGACATATGAATAGATACTTTGCGCTTGCATTTTGTTCTCCAGGCACAAAAAACAAGCGCAAAACCGAATTTTATCTAAAGTGAATTTTCAAATTGCTGTTTTAAGAGCCGTGCTGAAGCTCCAAGTCTCACACCTGCGGGCCAAAACAATGCAGCAATTTCAATTCTTTTTCCAGGCGCCTGCTCAACGAAAAGGCTCCGGTTCCGGCCGGGAGGAAATATTGCTGCCCCTGACGCAATGGAAAGACCTGATCGCCGCTCTTCAGCAAACCGCTGCCTGAAAGCACATACAGCACAGAAAATACGGATCGCTGCGGCAACGCAAGACTGCCCTCACGAACCGTAATGACGTCCATGCGGAACATCGGCGTGTCCGCATACCCCACCACCTGTACAACCTCGGCATGCTTGTCCGTAATCAGCGGTTTCAGCGGAATCCGCCAACGTCGCCTCACGGGAAAGGCCATTAAAGTCAAAACACTCGAACATACGCTCGAACCCCAATCCCTGATGACACATTGAATCGTCGATCGGCATGCCGGATGCGGAGGTTCGTTCCACTCGAATGGTGTAATCAGTCGGTTCCTGTATCTCAGCCAGGAAGCAACCGGGGCCGATCGCATGCGGCGTTCCGCCTTCAATCAGGAAGGTATCCCCGGCCGTTACTTCAAAATGATGCAGACAGTCCAACATACCGGGAATATCCTGTGTCGCGAAGAGACGGCGCCAGTGATCCGGGTCTACGTTTTCCTTAAAACCAAAATAAATCGAAGGTTTCTCGCCTTGGATGGTTCGTCCGCCCAAAATGTGCCAACATTCCGTCTTGCCAAAATCTGAGCCAAACAACTGTTTGGCCTGCGAGCGGTCCGGATGCACCTGAATCGACAACCGCTCGCTGGAATCGATCAGCTTGATCAACACACCCATCTCACCGGCAAAACGCCCGGCATGTCCCGGTCCCAGAAAAGCAGCCGGATCAATTTCAACCAGTTCTTTCAGTGAAATATCCGGCATCTCCATCAAATGGCTGAGCCCTTCATCCTGGATCAATTCCCGTCCCGCGTTCCGCGCGCTGACAGTGGAAGCGATCCATTCTTCCGGAAAATGGGTATCCTGTACCCGGAAATTTCCGTGCAGGGCATCCAAAAGACTGCCGCCCAGATACGTGCGCCAGGCGCGGGGATTATCCAGCAGCAAAGGAGAATCAGCCAGTGTTTGCAGCGCTTTTTTCTTTTCGCTC
>CALCQT010000386.1 GCA_937894825.1 uncultured Anaerolineaceae bacterium | reverse complement strand
CCTCTTTTTCCGGGCTGCCGGCAGCGATCGGGGCGAAGATCGCCTGCCCGGAAAAAGAGGTCTGGGTCATCGTGGGCGACGGCGGTTTTCAGATGACGCAGGCGGAGTTGTCGACCGCAATGCAGGAAGGGATCAAGATCCATATCGCAATCCTGAATAATGGCTATCTGGGGATGGTCCGCCAGTGGCAGGAACTCTTTTATGACCGGCGTTACTCCTACACGCCGATGCTGAGCCCGGATTTTGTGAAGATTGCCGAAGCGCACGGGCTGAAAGGCTTGCGCGTCACACGACGGGAGGAAGTGGCAGCGGCGATTCAGGAAGCGCGGGATACCGCCGTCAGTGTGCTGATCGATTTCCGGATCGAGGGAGAGGACAACGTCTATCCGATGGTTCCGACCGGCAAGGCGATCGATCAGATGATCCGCCGGCCGCTGCGGCCTGCCGGTTAAGGAGCGCAGCCGCGCCGATGCCTTTAATAATGGAGAAAGCCGGTCCGGATGGATTCCCGGACCGAAATCCTGAAATCAGAAGAGGAGCAAATATGAAACATACTTTTGTTGTTTTTGTCGAAGATAAACCGGGCGTGCTGAACCGGGTCGTTTCCGTCATCCGCCGCCGGCTGTTCAATGTGGCGTCGCTGTCCGTCGGGCAAACGCATCAGAATGGCGTCTCCCGGATCACGATGGTTGTGGACAGTGACAAAAAAGAAATTGAACGGATCATCCCCTATTTATACAAATTAGTCAATGTGCTTTATGTGGAGGATATCACGCAAAAGCCGCTGGTGAGCCGGGATTTGGTGATGATCAAAGTCCGGGCGGAACCGGAGACGCGCGCGCAGCTGATGACGCTCTCGGAAATCTATCGGGCCCGGGTCGTCGATGTGGCCAATCAATCCCTGATTTTTGAGGTCACCGGTGACGAAGAGAAAGTGAACCGGTTCGTCGATAATCTTCGCCCGTATGGAATTATTGAGATGGCACGGACCGGAACGGTCGCGATGGAGCGCGGAACGGACCTCCATTTGGAACAACCGGTCCGGATGCAGCCGGCCGCGGTTTCGGCCGGACTTTGAACGCACAATCAGCGAAAAAGAGTTCGCGTGTTAAAGGCTGATTTTTATGGCTAATCTGTTCGCCCTTACCGTGTATTGTTAATGGAAAACACCAGCTTTTAATACGCTAATCAGGTATGTGATAAGCCGGACGATGAGAATGGAAGAGCATTTTTTATCGCTCGGATAAACCCCGAATGACCGGGGCGAGATGAGATGCAATCATTGTTATTCATTGGAACGCAAAGGAGCAATCATTATGGCAACACTTAATTTTGGCGGAACGGAAGAAAATGTCGTCACCCGGGAAGAATTTCCCCTCGCGCGGGCGCTGGATGTGTTGAAAGATGAGGTTGTGGCTGTGCTGGGTTACGGCGTACAGGGACCTGCGCAGGCGCTGAATATGCGGGATAACGGCGTTCGCGTCATTGTCGGGCAGCGCGAAAATACGCCCTCCTGGGAAAAAGCGCTGAAGGACGGCTGGGTCCCCGGCGAGACACTCTTTTCATTGGAAGAAGCGGCGCAACGCGGCACGGTGATCCAGTTCCTGGTCTCGGATGCCGGACAGAAGCTGACCTGGCCGCGCGTCAAAGCCTGTCTCCAGCCGGGGAATGCGCTCTATTTCTCGCATGGTTTCGCGGTGGTCTACGCGGATCAAACCGGTGTAGTGCCTCCGGAAGATGTGGACGTGATTCTGGTTGCGCCGAAAGGATCGGGCGCCAGCGTGCGCAAAAACTTCCTGGACGGCAGCGGCATCAACAGCAGTTATGCGGTTTATCACGACGCAACCGGACAAGCTGAGGAACGGACACTGGCGTTGGGCATTGCCGTCGGTTCCGGATATCTCTTCCCCACCACTTTTCAGAATGAAGTGTACAGCGATCTGACCGGCGAGCGGGGTATCCTGATGGGGGCGCTGGCCGGGGTGATGGAAGCGCAGTACCAGACTCTGCGCGCGCATGGCCATTCGCCGAGTGAGGCTTTCAATGAAACGGTGGAGGAACTGACGCAGAGCCTGATCCGGCTGGTGGGGGAAAACGGCATGGACTGGATGTATGCCAACTGCTCGACGACCGCACAGCGCGGCGCGCTGGACTGGCTGCCGGAATTTAGACAGGCCGTGCTGCCGGTTTTTGACCGCCTGTATGAAAGCGTGCGAAGCGGCGAGGAGACCCGTGTTGTGCTGGAAGCGAACAGTGCGCCGGACTATCAGGAAAAATTGACCCGTGAACTGACGGGAATTCGGAAATGTGGCAGGCCGGGGCGGTGGTTCGATCACTGCGCCCGGAGAATTGGGGAAAATAATGGACGAAAGCGAAATTGGAATTGTACGTATATTTGACACGACACTACGCGACGGGGAGCAATCGCCCGGCGCGACGATGACGACGCCGGAGAAATTGGAAATCGCCCGGCTGTTGGCCCGACTGGGCGTAGATGTGATTGAAGCCGGCTTTCCGGCGGCTTCACCGGACGATCTGGAAGCCGTTCGCAAGATTGCAGCGGAGATCGGGAATTCAGCCGATGGAAGACCGGTTCCGGTTATCTGCGGGTTGGCGCGTACGGTGAAGAACGATATTGACAAAGCCTGGGAGGCAGTGCGTGGTGCGGCGCGTCCCAGGATCCACACCTTCCTGGCCACTTCGGATATTCATATGCGCTATAAATTGCGCATGGAACGGCAGGAGGTGCTGGAAAAAGTCGCGTCCATGGTGGTGTATGCGCATAGCCTCTGTGAGGATATCGAATTCAGCCCGGAGGACGCCGGACGCAGCGACCCCGAATTTCTGTATCAGGTACTGGAGACGGCTATTCGCGCCGGCGCGACCACGCTGAATATCCCCGACACGGTCGGGTATACGGTGCCGGATGAATTCGGCGCGCTGATCCGCGGGATCATTCAGAACACGCCCGGGATTAAGAATTGCATCGTGTCCGTCCATTGCCACAACGACCTCGGGCTGGCGACCGCCAACACACTGGCGGGAATCCGGGCCGGCGCCCGGCAGGCGGAAGTGACGATCAACGGCATTGGCGAACGGGCGGGCAATACCGCGCTGGAGGAAGTGGTGATGGCGCTGAAGACGCGCCGTGAGTCGCTGCAGTTGGACACCCATATCGACACTACCCAATTGGTGCGTACCAGCAAACAGGTCAGCAATTATACCGGTATTTCGGTTCAGCCGAACAAAGCGATCGTCGGAGCCAACGCCTTCGCGCACGAGGCGGGGATCCATCAGGATGGCATGCTGAAGAATCAGCAGACGTATGAAATCATGCGTCCGGAGATGGTCGGGTTCAGTAAAACAAATTTTGTGCTGGGCAAGCATTCCGGCCGCCACGCACTGCGCGAGCGGCTGATCGAAATCGGTTTTGAGCTGGACGAAGCCGCGCTGAACAAGCTTTTTGAGCGGTTCAAGGAGTTGGCGGACAAAAAGAAAACCATCACGGATGCGGATCTGGAAGCGCTGGTTTCGGACGAGGTTTATCTGGCGAAAAACACCTTTACGATGGAAGGCTTGCAGGTGGCCTGTGGAACCATGGGACTGCCGACCGCGACGGTATGCCTGGTCGATCCGGCCGGTCAGCGCCATGTGCAGGCTGCTCTGGGAGCCGGACCGGATGACGCGGCGTTCAAAGCCATTGACGCTATCGT
>CALCQT010000385.1 GCA_937894825.1 uncultured Anaerolineaceae bacterium | reverse complement strand
GACGCCGACTGTGAATCCTTGGGGGCTGAACTGAAAGACACCTTCCAGCGCCTGAAACTGTTCATTGACGTCTATCTTCAATTAACAGGGAAGGGCGACTTCACGAACGAGCAGTTCGACATTATCTTCAATATGGATATGCCTGTCAACGAAACCGACGTGATCACCAACGTCCGCAACAGCGAAGGGATCATTTCGAAGCGTACACAGCTTCAAAATCACCCGTGGGTTCAGGACGTCGAAGAAGAACTTTCCTGGATTGAGGAAGAAAAGAAAAAGGCTATGGAGGAATTCGGGAACGGCCTATTCGACGACGCGCTGGGCGCTAATGCCGGAGCCGACACAGGCGACGACAAGAACGGCGGTGGCGTAAATGAAGAACAGTAAACAATACTGGTTAGAACGCGCCTTGACACGCGAAAATGAAGCCTACCTTCGCGGGGCCGCCCTTTCGGCGAAGACCTTCACTGAATATCAGCGCGCGGCGAAGTCTATCCGGAAGGAAATCAATGACTTCTATTCCAGGTATGCCGGCAAGTACGGTCTGACATACGAACAGGCCGTCCGCCTTCTGAATCGGAAGGAATTCCAGGAATGGAAGTCAAGCCTGGCGGAATACGTCACCAGGATCGCACAGGAACCCGATCCGCGCATTAAGGCACTATTGACGGCACAGCTTGACGCATTATCGGCCAATAGTTCTATAACGCGCCTTGAAGCCCTACACAGCCAGATCGACATGATCCTGAATGACCTGTTCACAAAAGGCGTCCAGCAAATGAAAGAAGAATTCGGCGACAACTTCACCGAAAGCTATTATCGCAAGGTGTACGACATTCAATGCCGCGCCGGCTTTCTGAATGAATTTGCAAAGATCAACGCCGGAATGATTGAAAACGTCGTTTCTTATCCCTGGTCCGGCGCCATGTTTTCGGATCGGCTGTGGCAGAACAAACAGGCCCTTCTGTTCAACCTTCGGGAGATCACAACCCAGGGATTGATCCAGGGAAAGGGAATCGTGGCCATGTCGAAGGAAATATCCGAAAAAATGGGCCAGTCCTACAAGAACGCTGAACGGCTTATCAGGACAGAAACGAATCACCTTCACAACGAAGCAGAAAAGGCCGCATATAAGGCCGCCGGCGTGAAGGAATATGAATTCGTCGCAACCCTGGACAGCCGCACAAGCGCGGTCTGCGCCGATCTGGACGGGAAACACTTCCCCCTTTCGGAAGCACGTCCGGGAACCAATTTTCCACCTATGCACCCGAATTGCAGATCGACGACGATCGAATATGATCCGGACGACGCGCTGGACTGGTTCAATTCCGGAAAGAAAATGCCGAAGAACATGACTTATTCCGAATGGGCCGAAGCCAACGGCATAAAGCGGAAGAAATCATCTGATAGCAAACGAAATCAAGTGATAACTGTTGATTAAACGCCTTCACGGGCGTTTTTTCATATACATAATACGCCGCTTCCGTCCGGCGAACAGGCGGAACCGCAAAGCGTGTGGAAGTCACGTTAAATACAGCGGGAAGAAAGGAGAATGTCAACCATGATCCACGAAAGCATTAAAGCAATCCTGGGGGAAGACCTTACAAAACAGGTCGAAACAGCACTGAAAGGCAAGGGCAAAGACGGAAAGGACGTCGATCTGGTGGTCGGCAACGACGGAACATTCGTACCGGCTGACAAATTTGACGCCTTGAAGAATCAGTCCACAAGCGCAGAAAAAGCACTGAAAGCCGCCGCTGACGCATTAAAAGCGATCGGTGGTTCAGGTGATCCGGCGAAGATCGCCGAGGACGTGAAGACCGCCCAGGAAACGATCAACACCCTTCAAACGAACCACGCGACAGAGATCAAGAAAATCCAGAAGAACACAGCGTTGAAAATGGCGCTTGCTGGCCAGGTATATGATCCGGCCGACATTATTTCACTTCTGGACCTTGAAAAAATCGACGTGGACGATTCCGGAAACCTGAAAACTGACCTTGACGGCCTTTTGAAGCCTATCAAGGAAACAAAGTCATATCTGTTCAAGACACAGGATCAGAATCCGGACATTAAGGGAGCAAAACCGGCCGAGCCTGGCGCGCCCCCTAAAACCAGTACACAGGGTGGACCTGTGATCTTCTAACCAAAACTAACACAAAGAAAGGAATGATTTTCAATGGCAAGAACCAACGCGATCAGCCTTATCAATGCAGGAACATTGAAGGCTGAACTGAAAGAACTTTATGGATATGTGATCGAGAACGTCCAGAAGAATACCCTGTCTTCCGGCCTGAAATCCCAGGCTTACACCGGCAATCCTGCCGCTGGATCAGTGGAATTCAGACGTTTCAAGAACAGCATTTCCAAAAACTACGGAACCGCAAGGGCGGCCGGAAAAGGTGACGCAATCACCGCACCGCCTACCCCTGTAAACTTGTCTGTTCACAAAGAGATCGTCGAGGAATGCGCGAAGTTTGACCTTGACACCTTCGGCGTGGGCGGCATTATGGCAAGACGTGTTGACGATCATATCAGAACTATGGTCAGTGAACTTGACGTCGCATTCTTCGCGGCCGCGTTTGCCGCTGGTGGCGGAACTGCTTTCACTACCGCAGAAACAGACCTGGATAAAATTCTGGAAGCCTATATCCAGACCCTTGAAACCGTGAAGAACGACTATGTTCGCGGCGTACCCCGTGAAATTATGAATATGGTTTGTTCCCCTGCCTTCTATGGCAAGATCAGGGACCTTCTGGACGCAAAGCCTAATCCAAACGTGGATACAGCGGCCGAATCCTTCGGTGTATATCACGGTGTCAGGGTTTATTCTTCAATCAATATCCCGACAGGCCAGAACGCCGTCCTGATGATCGACGGAGCAATCGCCCAGCCGGTTGTGTCCTATCCTTACACCGAGCCGGAAAAGATTCCGCTGTCCAATGACTACGGCGTTTCCTTGTTCTACGACTATGGAACGGCTGTTCTTACCCCTGACCTTGTATTCACCTACGCCGCAGTATAAGAAAGGCGGTGACTGGTGATGAAATTCAGGAATAAGGAAACCAGTGTAATCCTGGAACCGAGAAGCGCAGTCGTTGAAAACCAGCTTCGTAATTCGCCGTTATATGAAGAATACCAGGAAAAAGCCGTCAGTGAGGAAAAACCGCTGGAAAGAATGAACAAGTCTGAACTTCTGGCCCTGGCGGCACAGATCGGCGTTCAGGCCACAGAAAAGGCCACAAACGCCGAAATCATAGCTTTAATCAAGGCGGCGCGCGGTCAGTAATGGCGGCGCCCTGAAAAGGTGGTGAATGGTGTGTTACAACAGATACTTGATTCCCTGGAAGGCTTGACTGACCTTGAAAAGAATGATCTTCTTCGGGTCCTTATGTCACCAACATATTCCAGGCTTGAAAAGGTCAAGTCCCTTCTTGGAATCACAGGCACGGATCAGGACGGAATTCTGGAATTCGTCATTCAGGCGATCGAAGAAATGGTCCTATCATACACCGGTCAGGACACGCTTCCGGCGCCCCTTGAAAAAGTCCTTGTCGTCATGGCTGTCAGCTACTATAAAAGCGCCGGCCTGGGCGATACTTCGGCCGCTGTCGGTCCAGTTGCGTCCGTTAAGCGCGGCGACGTTACAACGTCATTTGCGACTTCTTCGGGCGCTTCCGGATCAGCTTCAACCTTCAACCTGGGGCAAGACGGCGGCGACTTCTTCGGCTGGAAGACAGTCCTGAACGAATATCGGAAATTAAGGTGGTGATCAGACATGGGATTCGGAAATCCTTCCGCAGAACGTGCGGCCATAGAACGAACCTATGAAGATACCGCCACAGTAACAAGAACAGCGCCACAGACAGGAGCGAACAATATAACGAAGTCCGTTCCTTCTGTGGTGTATTCTGCTATCATTTGCGCGCTTTCGCAATCAGGTTCCGACAAGAGCCAGCAAACGAAGGCGCAGAACAAAATCGAATATGACGCCGTGATCTTCCTTCCCCCCACTCTTTCGATTCTTCCAGGGGATAAAATAGCCCTGAAAAGGTTCGGAAGGTATAGTCCGGACAGTCCGATCATTTACGACTTTGAAGTTGTCGGCCGGCCGGCTGTATATCCAACACACCAGGAAGTCAAGGTCAAGGACGGTGATCTGTCGTGAGTGTTGACAACAGCGGTTTGATTGCCTTCCAGCAACAAATTGAAGCCTTGAAAAACGAAGTCCCTGACATCATGGAAGAATTGGTAATTGGTGAAGGCGTCTACGCGGCAAAGCAGGCGAAGCTGATCTGTAAAAACGACGTGCCTGACATTGTAAACAATGGCGATTATCGAAATAACTTTCATGCAGGGAATAAAGCCTTGATTCACAACGGGAACAAGGAACACGACGGAAGCAAGCCGCAAAGATCGGGCAAATGGTACAGAATCGACGTTTATAATAACCTGGACTATGCGAAGCACCTTGAATATGGCTTCCGAAGTCACTTTGTACCTGGACACTGGTCCGGCCGTACTTTCGTTTACCAGAAAAACGATCCGAAAGGCGGAATGTATGTCGGACCATATAAAGGCTATGTCCGCGGTCACTTCACGCTTCGCAGAGCAATAAAGCGAACGAAGGACACCCAGGACGCACGACTGAACCGAAAAATCAACCGGATCATAAAAGAAAGGTTGACGCCTGGCGGGTCCGGTTAAGGAGGAATGCGAATGACAGTGAATAACTTCATAGAAGCCATTGCTTCAAAACTGGCCGAACTGTGGCCAGACAGGAAGGTATTCGTTGACGAAATTCCAAAGGACGCAGACGGCAACTTCTTTGTCGGGGTCATTGAAACAAGCCAGGAAAAGAAACTGGACCGCCGAAGGACGCGATCATGTCAGTTCGAAGTCCTTTACTTCTTGAAGATAGACGATAATATGGCTTTCAACGACTGGGTCGAATCAATGTATGACAACTTTGAAGCCCTTGACGTTGATGATTCTGAAACGGGGACGCGCCGGATTGCACTTTCGGGCCAGACAGCCAGGAAGGACGAAACGGGCGTCTTTCAGTTTGTCTTCGACGCAAATTTCAACTTCGTCCTGGCGCCTGAAATGATTGATCCTATGGAAAACCTTGACCAGAAGGAGGAATTGAAGTAATGGTAACTAAAAAGAAAACCGCTCCACAGGAAGACCAGCCGACGGCGGCGGAACCCAGATTTACAAAGGAACAACTGGTCAAAAGCAAGGCTTTCAGCCAGCACAAGGACACCCTGAACGCTATCCTGGAAGCCGGCAAAACGTACACGAAAGAACAGGCCGAAAGGCTTGTTTCTGAATTTCTTGAAAGAAAGGTGTGATTCTAAATGGCCCCTATCGGTGGTGGTACTTTTACAGTACAAAATAAAATCCTTCCCGGCGCTTATATCAATTTTGTAAGCCTGGGAAGCGCGGCCAGACTTGGAACGCGTGGCGTCGTCGCCCTTCCCCTGGAATTGAACTGGGGACCTGAAAACCAGGTCTTTTCTGTAACAGCGGAAGACTTCAATAAAACGGCGATCGACGTATTCGGCTATGATCCAACTGCCGCCCCCCTTCTTCTTGTAAGGGAAGCCTTGAAACGGGCGAAAGTCCTTCTTGCTTACCGTGTGAATTCCGGTGGCGTTAAGGCTTCAAAGACGATCGGAGGAATGACAGTCACAGCGAAATGGTCCGGAACCAGAGGAAATGACATTCGTGTCGCTATCCTTACAAATGCAGACGACGC
>CALCQT010000384.1 GCA_937894825.1 uncultured Anaerolineaceae bacterium | reverse complement strand
GATCTACACTCTTTCCCTACACGACGCTCTTCCGATCTTGGCAGGTCTGCTCCATCCGAAAGACGCTATTGTTTTGTTCAAAGCACTGAAAAAAGAAATCAATGTTCCCATCGTTTTGCATACCCATACAACCACCGGTGTGGCTTTGGTGAACATGGCTCTTGGGATGAAATATGGGATCGATATGTTTGATACCTGCATTTCTCCTTTCGCCGGCGGTCCGTCCCATTCCCCGGTTGAAATCGTCGCAGTGATCGCAGAACGGATGGGGTTGGACCATGGATTAAATAAAGACGCGATTACCCAGGCTCAGGACAAACTCCGCGTGATCTTTGAAGAGTTGAAAGGCTCGATCCCCAGTTTCGGGAAATTCCGCAAAAACCCGGTTCATTTTGACGATGTTCCTGTCGACAAAGTTGATAAACTGGTCGAGGCTGTCATGAAGGACGAAGAAGATCTTGAGACTGCGATCAATATCAGCCGCGAAATTATGAGCGACCTGGATTATCCTGGCTACGATGACCGGATTTTTGAATCTCAGATTCCTGGCGGAATGCTCTCCAATTTGGAAAAACAACTCAAAGAGATGGGTGTGCAGGAAAACATGATGGACGCTGTAATGGCTGAAATTCCCAGCGTTCGCGCGGATGTGGGTTACGTTCCGCTGGTAACACCGACCAGTCAAATTGTGGGGTCACAGGCTGCTTATAATGTGATGGCCGGCTCCCGGTATGCTTTTACATCCAACGAGTTCAAGATGATTTTGAAGGGTGAGTTTGGCAAGACTCCCGGTCCGGTGAACCAGGAAGTTCTGGACCAGGTTTTGAGTGATGATGAGAAGCAGAACATTAAGAAATATCGTCCAGCGTCTTATCTGATGCCGGCATTGGAAGATAAAGTCGATCTTCCGTACGTGAAGAACAAGAAGGACCTCTTACTCGAATTGGTTTTTAATTCGGCAGCTGACGAATTCCTGAAACTCAAATACAAATAACCTTTGTTTTAAAGTAAAAAAGGGATGCAGATATTGCATCCCTTTTTTACTTTAAAAAGGGTCTGCAGTTCAGGTTCAAAAGAATCGGAAGCAGATGTCTCAAGACACGTATGATGGCAAGATACTGAAACATCGCGTTTGGGTGATATATGGACGCGGAATCTTTGATTTTACAGGTACACGATGATACAAGACAGAAAGAATCAAGAGAAATTTTTTTCTTAAAAAGATTGTTCAATTCGCGAATTGCTGATATAAATATCTGGAACTTTTGTCATCCAATAAACGTTCTTTTGTTAACGTGGTTTTAATCTTGTCTTGGAAATAATTTCAGGGAATATCAAAAAACCATGTAAGGATGATGTAACATATTTGGAGCGCTGTTGTATTTGGGAAAGAAAAATGATGAAAATTGAAAAAAACGTTTTTTGGAAAGTATAATATCTTTTTATTCTTTAGCGAATTCTTAGCATGTTTGGAAGTATAATGTTCAAAATTCGTCTTCATCAAATCTGCCAGGATTGATCTGGCACGCCTGTAGTAACGTTAAAGCTGCATTAATTACCTTAACGCATGATGAAATCAGGTATTCCTTTCGGACAGAAGTATTGTATAATAAGATATAAAACGGTTCGAAAGAGCATCATATTATCAAAAAACAGATATTTGAAAAGAAGAAGGAGTGTACATGAGTCTATTTAAAATAAAACGAGGATATAATTCGCTTAGCAAAACGTTTCGTTTGCCGGTAGAGATGGTCGAACAGTTGGAAAAACTGTCGGATGATAATAATATCTCTCTTAATCAATTGATCATTCAATGTCTTGATTTCGCTCTTGAGAATCTTGACATTGATGGGAATGACCATAGTGAGGGATAAATCCGACAGGTCCAATCGAGACTGTCTGGTTATTAAAAAAGGGCGCTCCAATGGAACACCCTTTTTGTTTTAAATGAGTTCTGCTGAAATCGCAGGATCAGATGAAACGATCGTTAGTTCTGGGGCGCATCCTGTTCCGGGTTTGAATCGACTGTGCCATCAACGATCGCTTCTTCGGACGGCAGGTCTTCCGTTGTTTCTGTGACGATTGCTTCAAAAACAGGTTCGGTGGGGACCTGATCTTGCCAGGTATCAAAGGTTTCGACAGGGTAGTCTGCAGTCACTTTTTCGTACCACGCTTTATATACCGCATATTTTGCGTTATTGAGGGCTTCGTCCTCGAGCGGGCGAACTTCCTTTCCGTCCGACGCAATAATGTGATATCCAAAATCAGTCTTGACCGGCGCGCTTGTTTCGCCGGAAGCCAGTGCGAATGCGGCTTCTTCAAAAGGCAGTACCATCGTACCGCGGGCAAACCAACCTAACTCTCCGCCATTATCTTTATTGCTGGTGTCCAGAGAATATTCTGCGGCAAGCGCGTTCCAATCTTCTCCTGCCGCAAGTTTGTCAAGAATTTCCTGAGCCGTTTCTTCCGTTTCGACCAGAATATGGCGGGCAGAAACCATTTCAGACTCGAATGTTTCATTTGCAAAAATGACTTCATCCAGTAATTTGGATTCCAGAAGACTATGATAAATTTGGTTCGTAAAAAACTCTTTGGAAAAAAGTCCGTTTACTGTCTCAGCAAAATAGGCGTCAAATGCTTTCTGAAATTCTGCTTCGATGTTTACTTCCGGTTCCGGAGGAACAATATCTGTTGATCCTGTGCTTTGCAGATCAATTGAGGTGGCGTCCGCTTCTTGGGCTGTTGTATTGTCGTCAGAAAAGCCAAACATTGTTCTTATCGTTTTATTTACTTCTTCATCCGTAATGACGATGTCCGCTTTTTCTGCTTCCGCATCGATAATCCGATTATAGGCCAATTGATCAATGACCTGCTGGCCAAAGACTTCCTTGTTTTCTTCGCCTAGCAGTGCCTCATACTGTGCTGTGACAGATTCATCCAAGGGAAGGCTATACATGGAATATATATATGCCATGTAATTGTATTCCTGCAGCGTATCGAAGCGCTTATAGCGAACCGCTTCCTGAAATTCTTCCAGTGTTATATCTGAACCATTGACTTGAGCGACAACATCAGAGCTGGCTGCATCGATTTTCGACACAAATCCCATGATAAGAATTAGTACTACAAAAAAGATGAATAAACTAAAAGATTTTTTTTGCTTCATTATTTTTTCCTTTGAGTCATCTAGGTTTATCCAATTCTAATTTGAAATGAAATTCCTGTGTTTATTTTTCTATTAAAACTGGAATTGAAAATTAATTCCAATAATGGAATGCTTTTGACCATAACAAAAAGCCCATTTACAAAAGTGAAATGGGCGGCGAATTGATTATTATTTCGAAACAATCCAACGACGGATCTGTTTCGAAATTGTTGGTGAGCAATTTTCCCTACTCGGCGGGCGTCTGTGGTATGGTAGGAATTTCCCGCTCGTCCGGATTTTTGCTTTCATCGGAGGATTCGAAAATCTGGCCTTTTCGTTCTTCCAAAAAAACCTGTCCTCTGCGGGCAACTTCTTCAGCCCGTGATTTGGTTGTGTTTGCGAGTGTCTCGAAACGATCCCGTGCGTCTTTGGCGGCGATTTCTGCCTGTTTGTACGCTTCATCCATCGTTACATTGGCACTATCAACCAACGCTTCCTTTTTCTCTTTCAATGCAGCTCGTGTCTCGTGCCCTGTTTTCGGTGCATAAAGAACTGTTGCGATTGCTCCGGCAATTCCTCCGGCGATAAACCCGATTAAAAAAGAACTAAAACTATCGCGCTCTGCCATTTTTTTTATCTCCCTTTTCTTTTTTTGAATCCTGAACGTAGAATAGTAACTATTCTGGCAATTCCGGCGATATTGGAGTTTGTCTTAATCACCGGTTCAACCATATGATCACTCAAAAATTCAACGGTTCCTTTTACATTATTTACGGTCTCTTTGGTTGTCTTGAGGATCGGCCGCATTTCATTCTGGAGCAGATTGATCAAAATTGCCAATTGAACAACCAGAATGACCGAAGTAATGCCAATCATAATGGAACCAAGCACAAATAAAACAATTGAAATATCCCGGATTTTTGTGCTGACGTCAGGACCGGATAAGATCATCAGACAAACTAAACCCGTTGAAAGAATAAGAAGCAAAATCCCGATCAGAATATATTTCCGTTTATTTCCTGTCTGACGGGTTTTCTTTGCTCGGGAATCGGATTCAGGCTTGCCCTGATTTTGTGTTGTTTCCATTGTTTTATTCATCTTTTATATTTTTATTATACCTGAACACCAATATGATAAAAGGAAAGAGATGTATACTCGGATTTTTCGCTATCTGATTCTC
>CALCQT010000383.1 GCA_937894825.1 uncultured Anaerolineaceae bacterium | reverse complement strand
CTGAATTCACCGCAACAATTATCGCCATTTGTATTGCGGGACATCACGGAAAATTGATGGATCTGATATCCCTGGAAGGGGAACGTCCATTTTTCGACAGGATCACAAACGACAACCCGGATCTATACATGGACAAGGTGACAGCCGAATTTGAGGAAATAATATCACGGGAAAAACTGGACACACTTTTTACTTCCTGTAAGCAAGAAATCAATGCTTTTTGTAAGCGATGCGTGGACGAGAAGTTGAGCACACTTTTTATGCTTCATCTTCTGATCAAAAATGTTTTTTCCAGCCTTGTCGATGCCGATCGTTACGACGCTTACTGTTTTGAGATCGGGAAGAAACCTGAATCGGAAATAATTATCCCTGATTGGGAAGATTTGATCAAGCGATTAGAAAAACGCTTAGCTAAATTTTCAAATGATTCTGACATTAATACCCTTCGGGGGTCTGTATCTACAGAATGTCTTCGCGCTTCTGATTTTCCGATCGGTGTTTACCAGCTTGACGTGCCGACCGGTGGCGGGAAAACGCTTGCCAGCTTGCGTTTCGCGTTGCATCATGCTAAAAAACATGGAATGGAACGGATCATCTATGTGATTCCGTATTTATCCGTGCTTGAACAGACAGCAAAAAACATCCGCAAAGATTTAGAACTGGAACTTGATAATGACATCATATTGGAACATCATTCCAATTTCGTCGTCCCGGAAGATGATGATGAGGCACAGGCCCGCCGCTTGCTGACGGATCGATGGAATTCGCCGATTGTGATCACAACGATGGTTCAGTTTTTGGAGAGCGCTTATTCAGCCAAAAGTGGAATGCTGCGAAAGGTTCACAATATGAATAACGCTGTGATCATTTTTGATGAAGTGCAATCGCTTCCATTGAAATGTTTCCATCTGTTTAATCAGTTGGTAAATTTTTTACGGTTTTTTGGAAAGAGCCCCCTGCTATTATGCACCGCAACACAGCCATTATTGGAACAGGTCGGAAGACCGATCCGATTGAGTGAACCAGCAAATATCGTTAGTAATATTCGGGGAAGTTTCGAAAAGTTGAAACGAACACGTATTATCGATAAAACACTGCCGCAGGGGTATACCATTGAAGCATTGGCCGATTTTGTTTTGGAACGAAAGATCGAGTCTAAGGATTGTCTTGTCATTCTCAACACAAAAAAGTCCGCAATGCAACTTTTCAAAGTTCTTCAGAAAAAGCACGAATCAAAAGAGGAGACAGAACCGATAACGTTCGTCCATTTGAGCACATCCATGTGCCCGGCCCATCGCCTTGATGTTATTGACGAGATAAAAACCAAGTTGGGGATAGAGCGGATTATTTGCGTCAGCACACAGTTGATCGAAGCAGGGGTAGATATTTCCTTTGGCTGCGTTGTGCGGGCTTTGTGCGGATTAGACAGTATTGCTCAAGCGGCTGGAAGGTGCAATCGTCATGGTGAGGATCCGAAAGGGAGGAATGTTTATATTGTAAACATGGCGGATGAGAAGCTTAGCAAACTTCCGGAGATTAAAACAGGGCAGGAAGTTACGTCCAGGATCTTATATGAGATGAAGGAAGATCCAAGCCGTTACAACGGTGATTTATTATCGAATGAAGCGATCGCCAGATATTATCAGGAATATTATGAACATGAGAAGAATAAAATGGATTATCCCGCAGAAAAAGGCGAGGCATCAGTCTATGATATGTTATCCCAAAATCAAAAGGGTTGCAGTGTTTATACCAATACGGGTGGAAAAGAAAAAATCACTTTATCTCAGGCTTTTGAAACCGCGGGAAGAAATTTTAACGTGATTGATGAAAACACAACTGCTGTTTTTGTTCCTTACAAAGAAGGCGCCAAATTGATCAATTCATTTTCGCAGAGCGATATTTCGCTTAAAGAGAAAGGACGGTTATTACGTAAATTGGGCAGATTCACGGTTTCTATGTATTCTAATAATTTTGATCGATTCTTTAAAGAAGGATGGATAGAAGAAATAAATGAAGGATTTTTCAAACTTAATACCAAATCTTACGACTTATTGTTAGGTATTATTTTACCTGAAGGAGATTCATTTTTTGATAATTAGGAGATGGCTTATGCGGAAAAGGAATACGGTTGAATTTATAGTATATGGGCGATATGCGCTGTTCAGCGATCCAGTGACCAGAGTCGGAGGAGAAAAATTCTCCTATCAAATTCCGACCTATCAGGCCATAAAAGGGATTTTGGAAAGTGTGTATTGGAAGCCGACTTTTATCTGGTATATCGATAAAGTGCGAATCATGAATAAAATATTGACCCAATCTCAAGGCATCAGGCCGATTAATTACAACGAAGGGGGAAATAATTTAGCGTATTACACCTACCTAAAAGACGTTGTTTATCAGGTACAGGCACATTTTGAATGGAATGAATACCGTCCGGAATTGGCTGAAGATCGGAACGAGCACAAACACCATCAGATTGCCCGACGGATGATTGAGCGTGGTGGCCGCAGGGACATTTTTTTAGGTACGCGGGAATGTCAGGGATATGTTGAGCCCTGTGAATTCAACTCCGGCGCCGGGTTTTATGACAACTATGGCGAACTTGATTTTGGCGTGATGATTCATGGCTTTGATTATCCGGATGAGACCGGAAAAGATGAAATGGGAATCCGATTGTGGCGTCCTGTGATGAAAAATGGAATCATAGAATTTCTCAACCCCAATGAGTGTCCCCCCGAAATGCGCCGTTCGATCAGAAAAATGAAGGCAAAAGTTTTTGATAATACTAATTTCAATGGATTGGACGAATCCGAATTAGCAAAAATAATTGCTGAGGAAGGAGGGGAACAATGAGCTGGATGCAGAGTTTGTATGAAACCTACGACGTTTGTTCGGAAATCGTTGGCAAACAGATTAATGAAGAAACGCCCATGCTGCTGCCGGTTGGCTATATAACGATCTCCACGCATATTACAGTAACGCTCTCAGGAAATGGAGATTTTCTCAGCGCTGAAATAATGCCCACAAGTGAACGGATCTCTGCACCCTGTACTGAAGAGTCTGAAAGTCGTACTGGGAAACCTTTGCCGCATGCATTATTTGATGAGATTAAGTGCTTAGCGGGAGATTATACGGATTATTTTGGGACAAAATCCATTGATAAAACTCGTGAATTTTACCAAAATTATATCAAGAATTTAAAAGAATGGTGTGATTCACCCTATTCTCATCCCAAAGTAATCGCGATTTTCCATTATCTGGAAAAAGGAAAACTGATTTCAGATCTTGTTCAATTCGGCGTCTTTCTTCTTGAGGAA
>CALCQT010000382.1 GCA_937894825.1 uncultured Anaerolineaceae bacterium | reverse complement strand
CCGAGATCTACACTCTTTCCCTACACGACGCTCTTCCGATCTGAATACCCAAATTCATCCGCATCGCCGGATCCGGCGCGTAGAAATTCCACATCCATTGCCGGTCCTCTTCTGTGACCATCTCCAGCGTCAATTCATCGTGATTGCGCAGGAAGGTGCACCATTGACAATTATCCGGAATTTCCGGCGTCGCTTGCATGATTTTGACCAGCGATTCGGCATCCTGCTTGCCGATCGACATAAAAATGCGCGGCATCAGTGGGAAATGAAAACCCAGTTGAAATTCATCGCCATCACCGAAATATTCGCGCACATCCTGCGGCCACTGGTTGGCTTCACAAAGCATCACCGTCCCAGGATATTCGGTATCCATCATTTTGCGCAGTTCTTTCAGATAGGCGTGCGTTTCCGGCAAATTTTCATTGATCGTCCCTTCCCTTTCGAAGAGGTAGGGCACCGCATCGGCGCGGAAGCCATCAATACCCATATCCAGCCAATAGCGCATCACATCTTTCATTGCCTCCCGGACCTCGGGGTTATCATAATTCAGGTCCGGCTGAGATGGATAGAAACGGTGCCAGTAATACTGTCCGGCCACTTCATCCCAGGTCCAGTTTGATTTTTGGGAATCGACAAAGATGATGCGGGTTTCTGCGTATTTTTGATCTGTGTCACTCCAGACAAAATAATCACGATATTTTGAATTCCGATCCCTTCGGGCTTCCTGAAACCAAAAGTGCTGGTCCGAACAATGGTTCAGCACCAGATCTGTGATGACTTTCATCCCGCGTCGGTGAATTTCAGCGAACAATCGCCGCAAATCCTCAACTGTGCCAAATGGTTCATAGACACTGCAGAAGTCCGAGATGTCGTAACCATCATCTTTCAGCGGAGACTTGTACATCGGCATCAGCCAGATGCAATCGACACCAAGCGTGGTCAAATGGTCCAATTTTTGAATAATGCCATTGAAATCACCATACCCATCCCCATTGGAGTCAAAAAAAGAACGGGGATAAATCTGATAAATAATGGCATTTTGGTACCAAAGAGCTTGATCGCGCATGCATTCCCTTTCTATCAAACAATTAGAATTGATAAGAATTTTACCCTTTTACCGAACCGGCCATCATGCCGCGCACGAAATAACGCTGTAAGGAGAAGAAAACGATCATTGGCACAATCATCGAAACAAATGCCCCGGCGGTCAGCAAATGCCAGTCGCTCCCTTTGGTACCGACAATATTCGCAATCGTCTGCGTCACAACTTCATTATTTCCGCCGCCCAGTACAACCAGGGCGACCAAGTAGTCATTCCAGACCCACAGAAACTGGAAAATAGCAAAAGACGCAATCGCCGGCACCGACAAGGGCAGGATCAACTGGGTGAAAATCGTGAAATTCGACGCGCCGTCAATAAAAGCCGATTCAAGAATGTCCCGGGGAATTTCGCTGATGTAATTAAACAGCAGATAGATCGCCAGCGGCAGTCCAAACCCGGTGTGGGCAATCCAAATACCGAGA
Source organism: uncultured Anaerolineaceae bacterium (assembly GCA_937894825.1). Lineage (GTDB taxonomy): Bacteria > Chloroflexota > Anaerolineae > Anaerolineales > Anaerolineaceae > Flexilinea. The sequence continues at coordinate 1,796 of CALCQT010000382.1, read as the reverse complement.
AATGTCCCATTCAGACCCAGGCGGGAAAAATCCTGCAATACCGGAACAATTGCGATCTGCAGCGGAACAACCAGCAGCGCGACCACCATGGTAAACATAGCTTTCCGGCCCCGAAACTTTAACCATGAAAACCCATAAGCCGCAAAAGCGGCAATCAGAATCGGGATAATTGTCGCCGGGATGGTCACGGCAAAAGAATTCACGAAAGAATTGCTTAAATTCGTCCCTTTGCGGCTCAGCAGACTGCCATCCTCGCCTTTATAGGTAATCACTTTCCCGGACAACACATTTTTATAGTTGTCCAGCGTCAGATCGGTCTCAAAACCGGTCCAGCGCTGTTCATAGATTTTCAGCGTGCGCGTTCGTTTGGCGCCATAGTATTGGACCCTGTCCCCATTGGGAAGGCGTACGCCGCTCCGCAGCGTAGCATAGTCGCCTTCGACCATCGTCCCGTCTTCAAAGTTGACCCGGATCACATCGTTTAGATCAACCTCAGCCCCCAGTTTAATTTCGCCTGTCTCCGTCCATTCTTTGTGCGGGAAAAAAGTCCACCAGCCGCTGTTGAAAATTTTATCGGACTGGCGGAACGAAGTGATGAAAATACCCAGGATCGGGATCAGGAAGATTCCGCAAATCAGGATCAGGACCAGATTAACGAAAAATGATGAAATGCGCTGCTGTTGTTTATACCCTTGCTGTTTCGCGGCCATCAGAACGCCTTCCTTTCATTAAATTGTTTCAGGTTAAAATACATCACCGGAACAACCAGGATTAACAGAACAATCGCGATCGCGGAGGCCCGTCCCCGGTCATAATAAACAAAGCGCTGATTATAAAATTCATTGGCGATCACGTTTGTTCCGTATTGGCCGCCGGTCATGGCCCGAACGACATCAAAGGTCTTCAGGCTGAAAATCAGCACGGTCGTAGTTACGGAAAGAATCGGCCCGCGAATTACCGGAATAATGACCCGAAAGAAAATTTGAAACTCATTCGCGCCGTCAATCCGGGCCGCTTCCAGTAATTCAGAAGAAATGCCCTTTATTGCGGACGACAAAATCACCATACAATAGCCGGTCTGCAGCCAGATCATAATAATGATCAGGAAAATATTATTCCAGAATGGTATTTGCAGCCAGGCCCTCGCTTCGCCTCCCAACGCAAGAATAATTGCATTCAGCAATCCGGTTTCATTGCCCTGTCCTTTATAGTTATAAATGAACTTCCAGATCACACCGGCGCCGACGAATGAAATCGCCATTGGCGTGAAGATAATGGCCTTATAGATGGATTCAAACCGTGATCGATCCGCCAGAACAGCGATAACCAGTCCAAGGATCACACAAAGGGAGGTCCCGATCACAAGCCAGAGCAGATTATTACGGAATACGATCAGCATTTGTGGATCGGTAAAGGCAAAACGGTAATTTTCGAGCCCTATCCACTGCCGGCCATTAGCATTTTTTAAAGAATAAATCAACGTCCGTACCGTCGGGATCGCTAATGCCCAAAGCAGGACCAGCACAGCCGGACCAACGAAGATATACGGTTGAATCCGGGCGGTCCATTTTTGTGAAAAACGTTCCACGATCCAGTTCGCGCCATAATAAAAGAGAGCGACCCCGCTGACACCCCAAAGGATCGCAAAACCTGCCGAAGCCAGTTTCTGGTTGGTCTCACTCAGATAATTCAAAAAATTGAGCCCGGCAAAAAAATAGATTGCAAGACCGGCCACAATCGCAGCCATCATAATAAAGAGAATTGGTTTCTTCCCGGTTCGGGATTTATCGGTAATA
>CALCQT010000381.1 GCA_937894825.1 uncultured Anaerolineaceae bacterium | reverse complement strand
GGCTGGAAACCGTGTCAAGCGCCCGCGGACTGAATTCCCCGAGAATTTTGATCGCCTGACAAAGGTTGGTGAAGTCTGAAAGGAGCCGGTTGATTTCCATTTTGAGTTGAAGCCATTGGTTCGGATCCTGGACCAGTTTGTCGATCATCTCGTGATGGCGCAGCGTCAGTTCCCGCGCTGTTTTTTCTGCGGTCAGGCCGTTCCCCTGCGCTGCCTCTGTCGCGCTTTTGATCAGTAAGTTGGTGGCGCCTGAAATTGCGGAGGTGACAACCACCAGATTCTCCCGATCGGCTTTTGTATCGCAAATGATTTTCACGGCTGATTGCATGGCCGCAATCGTTCCGACCGAAGTTCCGCCATATTTCATCACGAGTGTATTCTGAGGAAGTGAATCATTCTTTTTCTCCATAAACATCCTTTCAGTGATAAAAAAAAAGCCTCTTATCGAGGCAGTTTTTTTTTTTGGTTAGGTTTGTGGCCGGAACGAAAAAATCTACCTCAGCAAATAAGAAAATGACCGGTACCAGTGCCGGTAGTTTCCATCGTCGTAGAAGTAAAAATATTTCGTTGAATCGTTCTCATAGCTTTATAGGTCTATTGTATGCGGATTAAAATCCGCTGTCAATCGAATTATGACAACCAATCGGTTTGACACTCCGGACAGATATGATCAGGTTATCAAGATGTGTCTTGTGCAGGGGCGATCACCGTGTTAAGACGGGTATGATAGTTTACACTTTATCCGACATGATTGTTTACAGAAATGGGTGATGGTATCGGTTTATTCCGAAGGTACCTGTGATATAAATTGAGACAATATTCTTATAAAATGAAAGAAGCGAAACTATGGCAATTGACACATTACGGTTTTCAAAATTGCGGGGCGAAGCGATCATTCCGACCCGAAAACATCCACAGGACGCCGGGCTGGATTTATATGCTGCGGAATCGAAAACGCTTGAACCGCATCAAATGGGGATTTTGGCCACCGGCATAGCGGTGGACTTGCCGGACGGATATGTCGGGCTGGTGATGTCCAAAAGCAGGAATAATTTTCTGTTGGGCGGCGGTGTCGTGGACGCCGGTTATCAGGGGGAAATTCTGGTCAAGGTGTTCAATGTGACTGTAACGGAATTGGAAATTCAGGCCGGACAGGCCATCGCGCAATTATTGATACTGCCGATCGAGACCCCTGAGACGGAAGCGGTACCGATCGGCAATCTGTTTTTGACTGAATCTGAACGCGGCCAATCCGGAGGAATAGCCTCACAGAACGAATTATGAGTTTCTACCGAAAACCCAGGGGTGTTGAATCGAATTCCATTCGACCAGCTCTTCCGGTTTAAACCAGAGCGCAATTTCTTTTTCTGCAGTGTCCAAAGCGTCTGATGCGTGAATCAGGTTTCGGTCCATCTTAGCCGCGAGGTCGTGGCGGATCGTTCCGGGTGCGGCCTCAATCGGTTTGGTCGCCCCAACGGTCTGGCGGACCGCCTTCACGACTTCTTCTCCCTCCCAGACCATCGCGAATACCGGTCCGGAGGTTATATAATTGACCAACCCGGCATAAAAGGGTTTCCCCACATGTTCGGCATAATGTGCTTCCGCCAGTTCCCGGGAAACCTGAATAAATTTGGCAGCGGAAAGCTGAAACCCGCGGTTCTCGAATCGTTTGATAATTTCCCCGATTAATCCTCTTTGAACCCCATCGGGTTTGATGCAAACAAACGTTTTTTCCATCTTTTATTCCTTGTCGTTAAATAATTTGGGTAATTCCTGATATTCCGGAAACAGAATGATCAGTTTTTTAATATCTTCGCGGATTAAATCATTGCGGGAATTGCTGCGAAGCAATACTTGGTAAACCCGGATGCCATCCTCCGGTTTCCCGACGCTGAAATAATTCCAGGCTTCGCGGGCTTTTTCAAGAATGTCGGCCTCATCTTCCGGTTTTTCGGGCGGGGGCGTTTGGGAAACTGTGTCCGCAGGTTCATTTTCCGGGTATTCTTCTGACAGCCCTTCCGCAGCGACTTTTTCCAGTAAATTAAACGCTTCATCCAATCCGGCGTGTTGGTGCGGTCCCGCCTTTTTTATCTCCGTTTTCTTCCCCTGTTTCATCTGCGGCTCCTGGGCAACACTGTCGGTCAGGATTTGGGATTTGAAGTAATCGATCTGAAAAAATCTGTCCTCAGCATTCAGTGCGGGATTATTTTTGGCATGATCCCGCCGAAATAGACCAATGGCATCCTGAGCAGCCGTCGTCTCGGATTCCGGACGGGTCATGAAATCAGAGCAAATCGGCAGCAGGGAGAGCCATTTCGGCAGCGCGTCAATTCTGCTTTCGATAAACTTATCGCCTGAGCGGGACCATCCTGACCACAATTTTGTATTCGGGAACCCGGTCCACTCCTGGTAATTGATCCGGATATCAGCTTTTCCGGGAAAAATCAAGCCATCCTCGAATGAATAGTCACTGTAATTTGGATCGATGGCGATCAATTTTTCCAGCGCCCGGGTGAAGCACAGCTCATTTTTCTGATAATAATGAGCTGCAATCCATCGTAGAGCTGACAATAAAAATGGCGCGCGGGTGAGTGTATCCTGAAAGACTGCCAGGGCTTTCTCCGGCATGGATAATTTGACATACGTCATACCAAGATAGAAATCATTGACGAGAAACGAGTTTTGGCCTGCGTTCTTTTGAAAATACCGCAATGCTTCCTGATAAGATTTCCGGTTGAAATGGTGTTTTCCGGTTCCGAATAAAAATTCAGTTTCAGCGGTTGGTTGTGGTATGTTCGTATCCGGTGCAGAAGGATGGGGCTGCTTTTCAGAGAAGTCAGGCTGGAGCGTGTAGCCATATTTTTCAAAGAAGACGGCCTGCCGCGGCAGTTTCAGCTTTTCAAAGATGAAACTCAATGTGACATGGTTCAAAAAGACTTCCGGCCCGCAGGAGGCCAACCGCAAATAAACGTCCAATGCAGCGGGATAATTTTCGCTTTCAAGGAAGATCCGACCAAGCATTTGATAGAGCGAACTCATTTTGGGAAATTGACGCAATAGGTATAAGCAGTGATGGGCAGCCTGTTCAAGACTATGCTGCTCAATCAAGCGGCTTATTTTTTCGTGGTATTCATCAATTCCTATTTTTGACATGGCAGTGTTTTGTAAACCGTTGTTTTTGCATGATCCCTGATTTATGCTTTAGCGGTTTTATTGTACTCCAGATCGGCCATTGCAAGGATTGTGGTAAAAATCCGAGGCGCCATCGTTTTGTTTAAAATCAAAACGATGGCGCCTCGGTGCATGCTGCATGCTTTTTAGCAACAGGGAATTTTCAATTTGTTATACCTGGCTTCGGCAATAATTAACCTGTCAGTCACCAAGATAGTCACGCAGGATCTTACGGATGGCAGGATGCCGCAGCCGGCTAAGCGCCTGTGCTTCAATTTGGCGGACCCGTTCCCGGGTGACGCCCATTTTCCGGCCCACTTCTTCCAGTGTGTAAGCCTGACCGTCCAGAAGGCCATAGCGAAGCTGCAGGATGCGCACTTCCCGGGGTGGTAAGCCGTTCAAAACTTCCTCAAGGTGCTCTTTCAGCAGATTGTAGGTCGCGGTATCATCCGGCGGCGGCGCTTCGTCGTCTTCAATGAAGTCTCCCAGCACAGAATCTTCTTCATCGTCGGTAGGTGTCTCCAGTGACAGCGGACGTCTGGCGACCTGGATCATGTTTTCCACTTTCTTGGGTGGAACGTCCAATGCTTCCGCAAGTTCTTCGACCGATGGTTCGCGGCCTAATTTTTGGGTCAACTGGTGCTGAACACGCAGTAATTTGTTGATCTGATCTCCCATGTGAACCGGGACGCGAATTGTCCGACCCTGATCGGCGATCGCTCTGGTGACAGCCTGGCGGATCCACCAGGTTGCGTAAGTGCTGAATTTATGCCCTCGACGATAATCAAACTTTTTCGTGGCCCGGATCAGGCCAATATTCCCCTCTTGGATCAGATCGAGGAACGGAACGCCGCGTCCCATGTATTTTTTCGCGACGCTGATCACAAGTCTTGAATTGGCGGTGATCAGATGCTCACGGGCGGACCAGCCGTCTTCAATACTTTTGCGCAGTTCGACTCGGCGGGTCGAGGTGACACTGACGTGGGCCAGCTCTTCTCTGGACAATCGCCCGCGTTCAATTCGCTGGGCCAACTCGACTTCTTCATCAGCGGTCAGAAGCGGTACCCGGCTGACTTCTTTCAGGTAGAGTCCGATGGTGTCGTCCGTGTCAATATTCGCCAGATCGTCCAGCGATATCTCAGGAGTGGTATCGTCTTCTTCTTCGGATGTTTCCAGTTCCTCATCAGCGGGATCTTCCAATATCGAGTCTTCGATATAAGGGATTCCGGCGCTCATTAACGCGGAGAAAGCCTCTTCCAGCTGCTCGACATCCTGCTCCGCATCCGGGAACAAATGTAAGATATCGTCAATCGTGACGTAAGTCTTTTGTCTGCCCAGTTCAACTAATTTGGCGATCGCGGGATAGTTTTCTTCGTCATCGACTCCGATATTGATTAATTCATCTTTCATGTTTTCCTAACAGCCCTCACATATTTAGTTATCTAATCCAGAATACTCTTTTTTAAACAAAAAATCAATACCCTGTTGGTGTCAAAAAAAGCTTTGTCAGTTGACAAAGCTTTTTCCGGAAAAAATAATTTTAAAAATAGCTATGCTTCAAAAAAACTGATAATGATTACGCTTGGGCCGGCATGTACCATGATGCCCGGCGGTGTATTGAAGCAGGGTACGTCATCCAAACCCAACCGTTGCTTGAACTCATCCTTGAAAAAAACGAGTTCTTCCGCGGATACGCTCTCCTGCAGGGATAAGGAAAGAAATCCATTTTCTCCTGTCTTAGGATAATGCGCTTCGACAATCTCAATGATTCGGGAAAGGGCTTTCTTTTTTGTGCGTTGCTTTTCGAACACCTCCAGACCGCCGTCCCGGAGTGTCAGGATGGGTTTGATCTGCAGAATGTCGCCAAACAATTTCGCCGCTCCGCCGATTCTTCCGCCCTTGTGTAAGTATTCCAATGTGTCAACGACTGCGTAAAGATGTTCCTTCGCCACCATTGCCCGAATACCGGCTTCGATCTGATCGATGCTTTTCCCTTCCTTCGCCCATTTAACCGCCTGTTCCAATTCCATAGCGAGTGCGGAACCGACGCTTCCGCTGTCAATAATGCGGATATCAAGGTCCGGAAAATCCGCTTTCGCGGTAGTCGCGCTGCGGACAGTTCCGCTCAGTTTTGCAGAAGGACAAATGATAATCGCGTTTTCCCCTTTTTTTTGAAGGTCTTCAAAAATCGGCGTATATAACACCGGCGGCGGAGCGGCAGTTTTGGGAAGCACCAAAGATTTTTTCAGCATTTTGATGAATGTTTCACTGTCGATTTCCGTATCGTCCCGGTAAGATTTTTCTTCAAAAATAACGATCTGGGGAATGAATTCGATCCCAAGTTTTTGGGCTTGTTCCAAAGTCAGCCCTGATGTTGTGTCCCCGATAATTCGTGTCATGTTACCTCATTTCTTTGGTTTGGAATAAGTCGCTTGCAGATGGGATCCCTCCCAGCGATTTTGATGAAATGACCGCATTAACAATTGCCTGTGCAACAACAAGCGGTGCATATGCGGCAACAGCATTAATATTCGATGGTTTTTTCTGTGAAGAAACGGCGAACATAGTATCACCGTCAAACATCGTGTGGGAAGGTTGAACACTTAATACCAGCCCATTTTGACCGGACTGCGCTAATTTGTTCGTCTCTTCTTTATTCAGTTTTGCGTTTGTCAGAACAGCCCCGATGACTGTGTTCTGCTTTGACGCGAAATTAAGCGATTTTTGCCCAATAAAACTTCTCATAATTGAAAGTGTGTTTGCAAACTGATCCTCATCGCCGATTTTTAAAATCGATTTTTTTATGGTTCTGGCTCCCGCAAGGATATTCCGGGAATGTGGATCCACGATGTCACCCATTGCATTCACGGCGACAATCGCACCTACCCAGACACCTCCGCCGATTTCGATGGATGCGTGTCCAATCCCTCCTTTCATTGCCTGCCCCATTCCAAGGACTTTACCGACTGTGGCGCCTGTGCCGGCGCCTACACTTCCCTGTTCCGGATCATTTTCACCGGCATTCAGGCAGGCCTGATATCCCATTGCGGCGTCGGGGCGGATTTTCGGGTTTCCAATTCCGAGATCAAAAATGACCGCTGCGGGAACGATCGGGACTTTTGCCGGACCGGTTGACACACCTTTTCCCTTTTCTTCAAGAAAACGCATGACTCCCGCGGCCGCATCCAGTCCGAAAGCAGAGCCGCCGGTCAGCAGAATCGCGTTGACGGTTTCAACCATGTGCATGGGACGCAGCAAATCAGTCTCCCGCGTGCCCGGGGCGCCACCGCGTTGATCCACGCCGCCAATGCAATTGTCTTCGCATAAGATGACTGTACAACCGGTAATTCCTTCGTCGTCCTGAGCATGACCAATCCGGAACCCCGGCACTTTTGCAATCGACTCAAATTTCATAAGAAAATCCTGTTTGCTGTCCGGATTATGCCGAGAGAATTTGTGAAATTCACATCAGAATCCGTAGAGTAATTATACCCACTAAACGCGAAAAACCCAATCAAAACGCATTCATCGCTCAGAGCACGGCGCTTTTTAAGTGAATATCGGGGGGACGAATCGCAAACTTACGCATATCCGGAATGACGCAAAACGCCTCCGGCAGCGTTAAGGCGGGGAGGCGTTATTGATTTTGCTTTTAAATTTTACGAATCTATGCTTTTTCTAAAGCTTCCCAGAGACCGGTCAGGTAGGTAATGCCCATGGCGCGATCATATAGTCCGTACCCCGGACGGCCTGTTTCACCGAAGACCATTCTTCCATGATCCGGACGGATATAGCCATCGAATCCGCCGGAATGGAAAGCCTTTACAATTTCGTACATATCAAAAGATCCGCATTGGGAGGGATGGGCGGATTCGTAGAAATCTCCGTTTTCCAGGAATTTCAGGTTTCTGATATGGGCGAATGGAATCCGATCCGCGAACTCCCGAATGATGGCTGGCACATTGTTATTCGGGTCAACGCCGATCGAACCGGTGCAGAGCGTCAGTCCGTGATAGGGGCTTTGAGAGAAAGAGAGGAAGCGGGCGATGTTTTCCCGGTTATTGATCAATCGTGGAAGCCCAAAGAGGGGCCAGGGCGGGTCGTCCGGATGGATCGCCATACGGATGTCGTATTTCTCAGCCCAGGGAATGATGGCGTCGATGAAATAACGGGCGTTCTCCCAATAGTCTTCCTGGCTGATCTGCCGGTACAAACGGATCGTTTCATCAAAATATGCCACCCGTTCCGGTTCCCAACCGGGCAGTGCGATCCCACCGGATTGTTCGGCGTAGCGGTTGCCCATGGATTTCGGCGTGGAATTCATGACGGTCTCATGATTAAAAAACATGGTATTGGATCCATCCGGCAACTCATAAAACAGGTGGCTCCGGGCCCAGTCGATCAGCGGCATAAAGTTATAACAGATGACTTTGATGCCAATAGTCGACAGGTTTTCCATGGTCCTGATGTAATTCTCAATTTTTTCATCCCGGCCAGGCGCGCCTAATTTTATGTCTTCATGGATGTTTACACTTTCGATCACTTCGAGCGAAAGCCCCGCGTCATTGACCGTTTGCTTCATTTTTTGGATTGCTTCCAACGGCCAAATTTCACCTGCCGGGATGTCCATCAGTGTTGTGACGACGCCGTCCAATGCCGGAATTTGCCGGATATAGTGAAGGGGGATCGGATCAAATTTTTCTCCGAACCAGCGAAATGTCATTTTCATAAAAACTACCTGCCTGACGGAAAATATTCTGTAAGGAGCCGTCGCACAGCGCCTTTTCCTTGCAGCATTTGTTCAAACATTGCGGTAATTTTCTGCGCCAGTCCGGCTGCATAAAGATCCACGCCGAAAATAGTCTGATTGGAAAGGATC
>CALCQT010000380.1 GCA_937894825.1 uncultured Anaerolineaceae bacterium | reverse complement strand
ATCATGAACGCCTGGTGGGTCGGGTGGCTCGTAACCAAGCCATCACCAACCCCGAGAACACAATTTTTTCAATCAAGCGTTTCATGGGGCGGAAATTTGATGATCCGGAAGTTCAGCGGACATTGAGCCGTGTACCGTACAAAGTTGCGAAGGCGCCCAATGGCGACGTTCGTGTGGTGCTGGATGGGAAAGAATATTCGGCGCCGGAAGTTTCTGCCATGATTCTGGCGAAAATGAAAACGGACGCTGAAGCCTACTTGGGCGAAAAAGTGACCCAGGCGGTCATCACCGTACCGGCTTATTTCAATGACAGCCAGCGGAACGCGACCAAAGACGCCGGTAAAATTGCCGGGCTTGAAGTGCTGCGCATTATCAATGAACCGACTGCTTCTTCTCTGGCTTATGGATTGGACAAGAAGACCAATGAACTGATCGCGGTCTATGACCTTGGCGGTGGTACCTTCGATATTTCAATTTTGGACGTCGGCGACGGTGTGTTCCAGGTCCGGTCGACTTCGGGTGATACTTACCTGGGCGGTGACGACTTTGATCAGCGCATTATGGATTACCTGATTGAAGAGTTCCAGAAAACCAATCACATGGATCTGAAACAGGATCGCCAGGCACTGCAGCGGTTGAAGGAAGCGGCTGAAAAGGCGAAAATTGAGCTCTCCACAACGATGCAGACCGAAATCAACCTGCCTTATATCACCGCAGACGCCACCGGCCCGAAACATCTGGTGATGCCGCTGACACGGGCGAAGGTTGAACAATTGACTGCTGATCTCGTATCGCGCAGTCTGGATCCTGTTCGGAATGCCCTGCGTGACGCCGGACTCAAGACCAGCGATATCAACGAAGTCGTCATGGTGGGTGGAATGACCCGTATGCCGGCCGTGCAGGAAGCTGTCAAACGTGAATTTGGTAAAGAACCCAACCGGAGCGTTAACCCGGACGAGGTTGTGGCCATTGGCGCAGCCATCCAGGCCGGTGTTTTGGGTGGTGAAGTAAACGACATTTTGCTGCTGGACGTCACACCCCTGACCTTGTCTGTTGAGACGATGGGTGGGGTCGCCACACCGATGATCGAGCGGAACACCACGATTCCTGCCAAGAAGAGCCAGATCTATTCCACCGCTGCCGATTCTCAGACATCCGTCGAGATCCATGTGCTGCAAGGGGAACGCCCGATGGCGGCTGATAACAAAAGCCTGGGCAAGTTCATTCTGGATGGAATTCCGCCGGCTCGCCGCGGCCAGCCGCAGATTGAGGTTACCTTCGATATCGACGCAAACGGTATTTTGAAAGTAACTGCTGTCGATAAAGCGACCAATCGCAGCCAGAACATTACCATCACCGCGTCTTCCGGTTTGTCTGATTCCGAAGTGGATCGGATGAAGAAAGAGGCGGAGGCGCACGCGGATGAGGATCGTAAACGCAAAGAAGGAATTGAAGTCCGTAATAATGCCGATAACGTTGTCTACACAGTGGAAAAGATGATCGCGGATTATGGCGACAAGATTCCTGCCGACATGAAAGCGAATGTCGAAGCCAAAGCCAACGAATTGAAGGGCATGTTGAACGGAACCGATTTCGACGGGATGAAAACCAGAACAGACGAACTGAATACTCTGGTTCAGCAGTTGGGCGGCGCGATGTACCAGCAACCCGGCGCGGGTCCGGAGCAGGGCGGCCCTGACAACGGTCAGGAACCGGGCGGTGGACCTTCCGGTGACGGGGGCAATGACGATGTTGTTGACGGTGAATTTCGCAGCGTCTAACGATATAAAATAAGTATCATGGATCACTGTGTCAGGAACTTTATAATAAAGACCTGATACAGTGATTTTTTCAATCGTTTATAGAGGACAGGCGGGTAGAAAAGATAATGGCAACTGAACGCGATTATTACGAGATTCTGGGCGTGAATAAAAACGCGAGTGCGGATGAAATAAAAACCGCGTTCCGGAATTTAGCCAGAAAATATCATCCGGATGTGAATAAAACCCCGGAAGCGGAAGAAAAATTTAAGGAGATTAACGAGGCCTATCAGGTTTTATCGGATACCGATAAACGAGCCGCCTACGATCGCTATGGCAGAGCGGGCGTCAGCGGGATGGGAAGCGGCTTTGATTACTCCGCGGTCGATCTTTCAGATATTCTGGGAGATTTGTTTGGTTTTGGCGGTTTCGGTGGTTTCGGCGGCAGCCGTACCAGGCAACGGAACGCTCCCCGGCAGGGAGCCGATCTGCAGACGGTCGTTACGTTGCAGTTTGAAGAGGCATGTTTCGGCGTGGAGAAGGAAATCCAGTTCGCCCGGGATGAAAAGTGCTCCCGCTGCCACGGGAATGGCGCTGAACCGGGGACCTCACCGCAGCGCTGTTCGACCTGTAACGGGACGGGCGAGGTGAAAACCTCACGCCAGACCATGTTCGGGTCGATGGTTCAGGTAGCAACCTGTCCGACCTGCGGCGGGAGAGGCGAAATGATTCCGACGCCCTGTACACAGTGTCATGGGCGCGGGCTGGAGCGAAAGACGGTTAAAAAGATTGTCGCGATCCCGGCAGGCGTTGATACGGGAACGCGCATCCGCATGTCCGGTGAAGGGCAGCCGGGAGAGAACAATGGGCCAAACGGGGATCTCTACGTCGATGTGAAAGTAAATCCGCATCGTTTCTTCCGGCGTCATGATTTTGATATTCAGCTGGATATTAATGTCAATATTTCACAGGCTGCGTTGGGTGATGACATTACTGTCCCGACGGTGGACGGTTCGGAAAAATTGAAAATTCCGGCGGGAACCCAACCCGGAAAAGTATTTACGCTGAAGGGTAAAGGGGTCCCCTATCTGCGCAGTAACGGACGCGGAAATCAAAAAGTCATTGTCAACGTTGTGATCCCGTCTAACCTGACAGCGGAGCAACGCGATTTATTGGAACAACTGGCCCCAACGCTGGGTACTGAGGTGATTCCGCAGGAAAAGAGCTTCTGGGATCGGATAAAGGATGCGATCAATGGATAAACAGAACGGTTCCTGGCTCGAGATCAATGTCTCGGTGGACAGCGAATTGGCCGAAGCGGTCGCCGAGGTTTTATCCCGCTACGCTGAAAATGGGGTGGTTGTCGAGCAGGGCGTTGAATATAATGACGCTGAAGACCTGGGGACACCCTTCGGGCCTTGCCATGTGTTCGCGTACTTGCCGGTTGACGAGGCGTTGGAAGAAAAACAGCAACGCATTCAGGAAGGGCTGTGGTATCTGGGTCGGATTTCTGAGATTCCGGAAGCGGAGAGCCGCTATATTGAGGATGAGGACTGGATGTCCTCCTGGAAAAAATTCTACCGGCCGATTTTGATTGGGGAGAAGATGCTGATTCTGCCGGCCTGGATTCCGAACCAGAATCCGGACCGCATCGCGGTGAAAATCGACCCCAGCATGGCTTTCGGTACCGGAACTCACCCGACGACACAGCTTTGTCTTGAACTGACGGAGCGCTATACGATTCCGGACGAAAATGTGATTGATGTCGGTTGCGGCTCCGGGATTCTTGCGATCGGAGCGCTGCTTTTGGGGGCGGACCGGGCGCTGGGCGTCGATATTGATGACGAGTCGATGCAGAACAGTGCCGAGAATGCGGAACGAAATGGGGTTCGCGAACGGCTCGAACTGCAAAAAGGTTCGGTCACGGAAATCCGCAACGGTGATTTTGGCATTCGCCAGGCGCCGGTGGTGATGGTGAACATTCTGGCGCCGATCATTATTCGCTTGTTTGACATGGGGTTGGCGGACCTGATTTCTCCGAACGGGGTGATTCTGCTGAGCGGAATCCTGGAGGAGCAGGAGGGAAAAGTTCGTGCGGCCGCCGAAGCTGCCGGTCTGACGTTCATTGAACAGCGTCAGATTAAGGATTGGGTTGCACTGGCGTATCGCAAAGCGTGAAGTATAAAATAAAAAAGCCGGTGTTCACGCGTGAACACCGGCTTTTTTATTTTACAACCAGAAAGAAAAGGCATAGGCGATTTTGTGAAACAGAATCGGGTTCATAAATTCGAACCAGGATTTCCCCTCCCAGGTATCCCCGCAGGAAAGCGCGATGGTATGCGCAAGATTAATGAACAAACAGAGCAGCACGATCAGATGGATGATCTTCTTCACTGTCTTGTTTTGGCTTTTTTCTTCCATCAGGAAAACCATGAACAACCCGGCCAGTGCCAGCATCCAGGAGAAATCTGTCGTATAGCGCTGGATCACGCCGACCATCAGCCCGGTTGCGCCGGACAGAAAGATGGGGATCAGGATCAGCAGGAGCAACATGGACAGAAAAAAAGGTCCTTTTTCCTTGATCCGTTTCCAATAAGCAGGGATCAGAAACAGCGAATAGAGCAGCGGGAAAAAAGCGCTGACGGGGAAAACGGTATGGAATTCTTTGATCCCC
>CALCQT010000379.1 GCA_937894825.1 uncultured Anaerolineaceae bacterium | reverse complement strand
AAGACGTGGTATTTCCATACGAATATGTCGATGAGAATAACCATTCCTGGGTATATACCGAAGTAGGATACGGAAAATTGGGGAAAGGATGGATCTATCTGGATGACCCCACGAATGACAAAATTTATGAGCCGGATTGAGCCCGAATAAACCAAAAAGTTCCGCCGGTCATCGGACTGAAAACACTCCGATGACCGTATCAAGGCAAGCTCACGCTGTTTTTATTAACTCTCCCGCATAATGGCAGGCGGCATAATGATCCGGCTCGATCTCCCGCAGCTCAGGCATCTCCTGCCGGCAGCGCTCCTGGCAGTACAGGCAACGGGTATGAAACGAACAGCCCTGCGGCAGATCAACATTACTCGGGAGATCCCCGGGAAGCAGAATGCGCTTCTTTTTGACTTTCGGATCCGGGATCGGAACGGCGGACAACAACGCCTGGGTATAGGGATGGAAAGGACGATCATAGAGCTGTTTCTTCGAAGACGTTTCAACAATCGCGCCCAGATACATCACAGAAACATGATCGGAAATCAATTCCACCACGCTCAGGTTATGTGAAATGAAGATATAGGTCAGATTGAACTGTTTCTGCAATTGCTGCAGCAGGATCAGAATCTGCGCCTGAATCGACACATCCAATGAAGAAATCGGTTCGTCGGCAATAATCAGTTTGGGATTTACCAGCAAGGCGCGCGCAATGCCGATCCGCTGACACTGGCCGCCGGAAACTTCATGCGGATAACGTTCCGCATAACGCGGGCTTAATCCCACCAGTTCCAGTGATTCCCGCACCCGCTTCCGGCGCTCCGATTCGCTCATTTGTGTAAAAAGCAGCAGCGGTTCGGCGATTAAATCCTCAATCCGCATCCTCGGATCGAGCGAAGCGCTGGGATCCTGAAAGATCATCTGCATGTGCTGACGGAATGGGCGGAAAGCATCCTCATTCAAGGCCGCGATATTCGTGTCCTCAAACCAGATATCGCCCGTGTCCGGTATGATCAGATGATTGATCAGGCGGCTTACGGTTGATTTCCCGCAGCCGGATTCACCCACAATCGAAAAGGTCTCTCCTTTTTTGACCTCAAAAGAGACGTTGTTGACGGCATGCACAAATTTCTGTTTTCCGAGAAAACGGCGCTCCGCCGGAAAACGCTTGGTGAGGTTCTGAACCGAAAGCAAATTGGTCATTCCTTATTCTCCCATAGCCAGCAACGACACTTTTGATCCTGATTGATCGTGTAAAACTCCGGCTCCTGCCGGCGGCAAATTTCCATCGCCTGCGGACAGCGCGGATGAAAGCGGCACCCGGCAGGCATGGCCGTTACATCCGGCACACTGCCCGGGATAATCGACAAATTCTCGACGGGAGAACCTAATTTCGGAACAGAAGCGATCAATCCCCGGGTGTAGGGATGGCAGGGATCCGAAAAAAGAAGATCGACCGGCGCCTCTTCCACAATCCGGCCGGCATACATCACATACACTCTCGTGCAGATCTCAGCGACGACGCCCAAATCGTGCGTAATAAGCAATATACTGGTCCCGCGCTCTTTTCGGATCCGCTGCATCAGTTCCAAAATCTGCGCCTGGATGGTAACATCCAAAGCGGTCGTCGGTTCGTCCGCGATCAGCAAATCAGGGTAAGAAGACATCGCCATCGCGATCATTACGCGCTGACTCATGCCGCCGGACAACTGGTGCGGATACGTGCGCATTACCTGTTCCGCTACCGGGATCCCGACATTTTTCAGCATTTCAAGCGCGTGAGCCCGCGCTTCCTGCTTTGTCACGTTGGAATGAAGCCGGATCGCTTCAATCAACTGATCTTCAATCCGCATCGCCGGATTCAAGGATGACATGGGCTCCTGGAAAATCATCGAGATGTATTTTCCGCGCATTTGCCGCATTTCCTCATCGGTGCAATCGAGCAAATCGCGCCCCTTGAACAGAACGGAACCCTGAGTGACTTTTCCGGACTTGTCGTTCAGCAACCGGATAATGGATAACGAAGTGACGGATTTACCGCAGCCGGACTCACCGACCAGACCGATGATTTCACCCTGTTTAATTTGAAATGAAATGTTGGATATGACCGGGACGGTTTTTTTGCGGCTGATTTTGAATTCCGTCCTCAGATCCTCTACTTTTAACAGCATATCTTCAGGCAAAATTTCCTCCTACTTTAGCCTTGGATCCAAAGTGTCCCGCAAACCATCCCCGAGAAGGTTGAACGCCAAAACGGTCAGGAAAATCAACAACCCGGGAAAATACACCATGTGCGGCGCGATATTCAGATAATTTCTCCCGGTCGAAAGCATCGCGCCCCAGTCGGGTTCTGTCACTTTTGCGCCATAGCCCAGAAAACTCAGGGAGGCTGCGGCCAGGATTGCGGTACCGATCCGCATCGTAAAATTGACAACCATGGTCTGCAGCGTTGCCGGGAAAATGTGTTTCCACAGAATCCGCCCATTCCCGCAGCCGATCGATCGAGCCGCTTCCACAAATAAAGAGCCTTTTACGGACAGCGTTGCGCTGCGCATAATTCTGGCGAACGAAGGCACGGTAAAAACCGCGACGGCAATGATGACATTAATGATCCCGGGACCGATGATCGCAACCACCGCGATGGCCAAAAGGATATCCGGCATGGCAAAAAGAATATCCGCACCGCGCATCACGATCAATTCAAGGATACCGCCATAATACCCCGCCAGAACACCGAGAATGGCCCCGAGTATCGCACCGATCAAAACAGAAGACAATGCCACGCCCAGGGAATTGCGGGTCCCCACCAGCAAACGGCTGAAAACATCCTGCCCAAATTCATCGGCGCCAAACCAGTGCGTTCGGTCCGGTTTGCCATATAAATTGTCATAATCCGGCTGAGCCGGATCGAAAGGGGCGATATACGGCCCCAGAATCGCAAAAACAAGGAAGATAAGCACGATAACAGCGCCGATAACAGCCGTCGGCCGCTGAAAGAACCTGCGCAGATAGTATTTTGTTCTGCTTTCCGTTGTTTTAACGTTTTCATCAATAAAATTCGAGGTCTGCATCTTGGATCCGCTATTTCAAACGTATTTTGGGATTGAGAACGCCATACAGCAAGTCTACAATCAGGTTAATCACAATATATTCAAATGAGAAAAATAATAATAATGCCTGAACAACTTCATAATCACGGAAAGCGATCGAATCAACCAGCAATCTGCCAAGCCCGGGAATGGTAAAAACTGTCTCAATCAGAATCGAACCCGCCAGCAATCCGCCGATCTGAAGACCGATAACGGTTACAACCTGTACCAGCGAATTTCGAAAAGCGTGAAGGAAAATTACCAACCGTTCTTTCTGTCCCTTCGCGCGGGCTGTCCGGACATAGTTTTCGCCGAGAGAATCAAGCAGGGACGATCTGGAAAACCGGGCCAGAACGGCCATAATCCCGGTGCCAAGCGTGAACGAGGGCAGAATATAGCTCCGCCAGGTATTTAATCCGCCGGTCGGAACCCAGCCCAGCTTCACTGAAAAGATCTGAATTAAAACCAACCCCAGCCAAAATCCCGGGATGGAAATCCCGGATATCGCGACCAGCATAAAAAAATAGTCGACGAATGTGCCGCGTTTCACCGCGGAGATCACACCGATCCCCACACCTGCGATCATTGACCATAAAATCGCAAAGAAGGTCAGTTTCATCGTCGTCCCCAACCGCCCGACGAACATTTCTGAAACCGGCATCCTTGATTTATAGGATGTCCCCCAATCCCCATGCAGCAGATTGTTTAAATAAGAAAAATATTGCTGATGCAACGGCCGGTTCAACCCCATACTTTCCCGGATTGCGTCCAATTCAGCCGGCGTTGCTTCCACACCGGCAATGTTTCGAACCGGGTCACCGGGGATCAGATGAATAAACATGAAAATCAGGAATGAGATGACCAAAAGCAATGGAATTGTTTCCAAAACCCTTCTTACGAAATAATTGCTCAATATCCCTCCCGGAAAGAAATTACGCCAGGATGAATAGAATTTGTAAAATTCATTCAATCCCGTATGAATATGCTGACATCATCCCGGCGCCGTAGCTTCCCCGGAATCCCAGCACACGATATCGCAGCGCGTTCATAAAGTTTCTATGAACGCGCCGCAAAGATCAAAATTAATTGAATTTCGCTTTCGAGCAGTCAACTGCCCCATCCGGGGAAAGCACCACACCGCTCAAATAAGATTTGTATCCGGCGATGACCTGGTCACTGCCAAGAAATATCCATGGCGCTTCATCCCAAATGATCTGCTGGACTTCACCATATTTTTCCGCAAGCTCGGCAGGATCGGTAATCACCAGCGCTTCATCCAACAACCGGTTCACATCAGCATTATCAAAATAAGCTGAGTTATAGCGTCCCGGCGGAATGCTTTCGCCGTGCAAGATACCGCGGATCGCGCCGTCAACGTCGAAGGAAGAAGAGGACCAGTTCACATACCACATATTAACTTCAGCTGCATCTCTCGGCGCCTGGATTTTTTCAGCCACCGTGCTGGCTTCCATCGGCATCACGTCCACATTAATCCCGATCTGTTTTAATTGCTGCTGGACAAACTGCATACCTTTGATTTCGGCAGTACTGTTATCACCCCAGATCGTGATGGAGAAACCATCCGGATAGCCGGCCTCCGCCATCAGTTCTTTGGCTTTGTCCAAATTGAAGTCATAAGCAGGCTGTGCCGAATAATATTGATAGGAATCCGGGAAGCAGGAATCAACCTGAGAGGCATATCCGTTAAATACGGTTTTAATATAGGCATCTGTATTGAAAGCATAGTTCATCGCCTGACGAACCCGTTTGTCTTTGAGTTGCTCCAACGCCACGTTCAGTGTGACATAGCGCATGATATTCGAGGTTTTGGCATCAATGAGAATATCATCCGTTCCTTCGACAACCTGGATTTGCGTGGTCGGCATCGGATAAATATAGTCCGCTTCGCCGGTCTGCAGCATCGCTACACGCGAGCCTTCTTCCGGCACAGTTTTGAAAGTGAGCGAATCAACCGCCAGCGCTCCATCCCAGTATTCTGCAAACGGCACAACGGTGACCCGGTCACCTTCCACACGATCCTTGTAAACATAAGGGCCGGTCCCGTTAGGTTCCTTGAGGATTTTTTCTTCACCGCCGGCAATTGTCGCAGGAGCAATGAAGTCAAACATGGTCAATTTATTGATGAATGTATTGTTCGGCTTCTCAAGCGTCAAAATAACCGTATACGGATCCGGATATTCCGCATTCGCAATTGTTTTGACAAGCCGGTTTTGCCGGATCGTCTCGTCCTTACACCGTTCAATATTCGCTTCTACCGCTGCAGCGTTGAATTCCGTCCCATCATGGAAAAGAACTCCCTGGCGAAGATGAAAGGTATAAGTCAGACTATCATCAGAAATCTCATAACGCTCTGCCAACTGGGGGACAATCTGCTGATTTTCATCAAACCTGACAAGCGCTTCATACATGGTCCGGGTCGCTGAAATCGTCAGCGTGTCCGAAACATTGTGCGGATCCAAAGCTCGGATATCGGCAAAAAATGCGATCACCAAATCGTTATCCGGCGCCG